>DASPQS010000141.1:0-4531 GCA_035624865.1 Binataceae bacterium (SeqCode)
GATTCCTCTGCCGCCGCCGTACGCGCCGCTCGCTCTCTTCAACAAGGCGACCGGCAGCTTCGCCTTCCCTGTGATGGCGGCGCTCGCCGGATGGGGCGTGCTGCGTGGATCAGGCCGTGCGCACGGCGCTGTGCTCTTCGCGCTTCTCTGGATGTTCGCCCCGCCGATACTCGTGCTCGCGTTTTCGTACGCTGTTCGCCCGGCGTTTGTCGAGCGCTACATGCTGTCCTGCTTCGTCCCGTTCTTCGTTCTTACCGCCGTCGGCATCTGCGAGCTCGCCCCGGATTGGGCGCGGCTCGCCGCACTCGCCGTGGCCGTCGCTCTCGCGCTCGGCCACGTCGCTTCCTACGACCGCAAGCCGCATGACGTCCAATGGCGCGAGGCCGCGGTTATCGCGACCTGCTACGTCACCACGGACGGCGCGGTCGCCGTCGCCCCCGGCTACGCCACCAGCGTCGTCCGCTTCTACCTCCGCCGCTCCCCCGCCGTCGCGGCGGTTCCCATCGACGAACCCGCCGACGCCCGCGTCGCGATAGTCGCCGACCAGGGCGTCACCCCCGCCCGCCTGACCGGGATTGTCCGCGCATACCCGAACCTGCTGGCGCGTTTGCGCGGCGTCGCAGTACGCGCAACACTGCCGTCATTATCTGACGTTTCAGGTTCTACGTTCAGGGTGAAATCCTTCACTCGCGCAGGCCGGACATCGGAAGGAGCCTTGCCCCCGGGAGGTTGAGTGATGAGTGAACAGGCTGTCGACCCGCAACGCCTCAAGGACGATCAACGGCGCGATTGGGACGCTGCCGCCGCCGGATGGCGCAAGTGGTGGGCGGTGTTCGAACGCGCCGCCCAGCATGTCAGCGACCGTCTGATCGAACTCGCCGCGATCGCCCCCGGAGCGCGCGTGCTCGACATCGCCACCGGCAATGGCGAACCGGCGGTCACCGCGGCGCGCCTCGTCGGACCGCGTGGACGCGTCATCGCCACCGATCAATCCGGCGGCATGCTCGCGATTGCGCGCGAGCGGGCTTCCGCGCTCGGCGTCACCAATATCGAGTTTCGCGAGAGCGATGCTGAATCGCTGACGATTGAAGATCGCGGCTTCGACGCTGTGGTCTGCCGATGGGGCCTGATGTTCATGCCCGACATCGGTCGCGCACTGCGCGGCCTTTACGATCGCCTCGTTCCTGGCGGGCGGCTGGCGACCGCGGTCTGGTCGACCGCCGACAAAGTTCCGATGATCACTATCGGCAATGACGTGGTGCGCAAGCTCGCCGGACTGCCGCCGCCCGTGCCCGGCGCGCTCGAACCTTTGCGCCTTGCCGATCCGTCGATCCTGACCGGCGCGCTCGAGCAAGCCGGCTACAAGGACATCACGATCGAGCGGCTGGGCGTGACCTTCGAGTTCGACTCGGCGACTGCGTTCACCCAGTTCCGCGCGGACGTTTCAGCCCCGTTCCGCGCGTTGCTGGGCCGACAGACGCCGGAGATGCGCCAGCGCATTCTCGACGCGGTCATGGAGGCCGCACAGACTTACGCCGGCGCGGACGGCAAAGTGCGGACGACCAACGAGACGATCCTGTTTGCCGCCCGGCGATAATTGCGCGCAGCGGCCGCAGGTTCCGATCGCAAAAAAAAGATGTGCGAGCCGGCGGCTTAGCTGTTATTGTTTCTGTGCGGAGGGGAAGTGAGGAACGGCGCGATCGGCCATTCGGCGCGATTTGGTTGTCCTGTGCGCGGCATCATCCTCGGATGCCGCCGACGAATCGTCGCGAATTGAGCCGCCCGGTCTTCATTTGAGTATGTCCGGCAACGCACCCGGTCCCGCCGAAGAGCCGTCCGCCGCCCCGAGCGCATCCGCCATGTCGAACATCAGCGCCGCTTCGATGGCCGGCGCAAGATCAGATTCGAATGCAATCGCGGCGCAAACTGTCTCGCTTCTTCGATACGCCCCTGGAGTAGTGCTTCTGGCGATCATGCTCGCCGGCGCCGGGCAGCGCGCGGACCCCGACCTCTGGGGCCATATCCGCTTTGGCCAAGCGGTGCTCAGTCAGCATCACCTGGTTCTCAATGACCCGTACTCGTATTCCGCGCCGGGCCATCGCTGGCTCAACCACGAATGGTTGACCGAAATCCTGATGGCGCTGTTGTACAACCATCTGGGCGTCGCCGGACTGAAGCTGTGGAAATTTGGCTGTGCCGCGGCGACGGTTCTGCTTCTGGCGGCGGGAATGGCCGAGACCGGCGCGGCACCCTCGGTGCGGCTCAATACCCTGACTGCGGCGGCAGTGGCGCTGATGCCGCAGATGGAGTTCCGACCGCAGGTTTTCACTTTTTGCCTGCTCGCGGCGCTTCTCGCGCTGCTCGGCCGGGACAACTATCGCGGCTCATCGCCGCTTTGGATAGCGGTCCCGCTGATCGCGCTATGGGCGAATCTCCACGGCGGATTCATCATCGGGCTGGCGGCGCTCGGCGTGTATGCAGGAGTAGTAGCTATTCAGGATCTCACCGCAGGAAAGGGAATCAGGCGTTCGGCTTATCCGGCGATTGTGACTATCAGTGCGGCCGCTGCGACTCTACTTACGCCGTATGGATTGGGAACCTGGGAAGCGGTGATGCACGCACTGCGGAATCCGCTGACGCGAAATATCGTCACGGATTGGCAGCCGCTTCTGTTCGCACTCGGACGGCAGTGGAGCGCGGATCATCTTGGTGTCATCTACTACCTGTGCGTGATCGGTTTGATTGCGGCGATGGCGATAACGTTCGCGCTGACGCCCGGCGGCCATGACCTGCCGCTGGTCGCGATCGCGGTGGTGATGAGTGCAGCGGCTTTCACCGCGGTTCGCAATATGCCGCTTGCAGTGATTGCGTGTGCGGCGCCGGTTGCGCGCCACGTTTCGTTGATTTTCGCCGGGCCGCGCAAGGGCCGTGCGCCGGCAACGGAAGACACGAAGAGAGCCCCCGATCGCTCCGGTGTCAACCAGTGGCTGGCTGCTGCGCTGGCCGTAGTGGTGGCCGTCTCGAGCGGAGTGTTCTCATCGCGAATCAAGGCGGAGTCGGACTATCCCGCTGGAGCGGTCTCCTTTATGCGGGGGCATTCGTTGCACGGCAACGTGCTGGGCGCCTTTGGCTGGGGAGAATATCTCATATGGCATATGGCTCCGGGTTCAAAAGTGTTCATCGATGGTCGCTACGACACGGTCTTCCCGTTGCGGGTAATCCGCGATTACGCACTATTCTATTTCGATTTGCCCGGGGCGGCGCAGGTTCTCCCCGGCTATCCGCATGATTTCGTGCTGATCCCGCCGGACTCGATGGCGTACGGCGTGATGCGGCGAACGCCGGGCTGGAGAATAATCTATCAGGATACGAACTCGGTACTTTTTGCGCGAGCGGATTCGCCCGCGGCGGCATTCCCCGGCAAAGCAGAGACGGGCGGTGTTGCGCGGCAAGTATACTTCCCGTGATTAACCTGCAGCCGATCGAGAGCGCGGATGTGCCGCGCACGGCGATGGCGGCGGATACTAGTTCGGCGAAATCGGCGCGGTGCTCGCTGCTCCGTTATTCGCCGGCGATTATGCTGGTGATAATCGCGGTGGCCGACACCGGGCGCTTCGCCGACCCCGACCTGTGGGGCCATATAGTATTCGGCCGCGCCGTTCTCAGCAGCGGCCATCTAACGCGGCTTGATCCTTACTCGTATTCGGCCGCAGGACACGTCTGGAATGACCACGAATGGCTTGCGGAGGTGGTGCTGGCTTTTTTCTATGACGCGATGGGAGTGGTAGGGCTCAAGATGATGAAGTTTCTGTGCACGGCGGCGACGATCGCGTTGATTGCGATGGGTCAGGCGGAAACCGGCGCCCCGGCGATCACGCAGTTCGTCATTCTGATCACCTCCGCGGTGGCACTGATGCCGCAGATGCAGTTCCGGCCACAACTGTTCACATTCATGTTTCTCGCGGCGACGCTCTGGATGTTGGCGCGCGACAATTACGGGAGGCGTGCGCGACTGTGGCTGACGGTTCCGATGATGGTGCTGTGGGTGAATTTTCATGGCGGTTTCTTCATCGGGTTAGTCACGCTGGGGATATATAGCTGCGTTGCAACGCTGCGCGATTTGATCGAGGGGCGTGGATGGCGCCACGGGCTCGGACTGGCCGCGGTCACGGTGGCGGCAACGGCCGCAACACTCGCGACGCCTTATGGATTCGAAAATTGGAGAGCCGTGACGCACACGTTGAGCAATTCGATGACACGCGGGCTGGTCCAGGAATGGGAACCGCTGTTGTTAATGATGCGCGTCAGCACTCATTCGCTGCCATCGTCGTGGATCTTCTACGTGGTGGTGATCGGGTTGATGGCCACGCTCGCTGTCACGTTTGCGCTGACGCCACGCGGCGGCGACCTCCCGCTGGTTGCGATTGCGGCGCTGATGATTGCCGGTGCGTTTGTATCGGTGCGGAACGTGGCACTGGCAGTAATCGCGCTATGCGGTCCGCTGACGCGCCACGCGAAACTGATCGCCGCG
>DASPQS010000142.1:0-5048 GCA_035624865.1 Binataceae bacterium (SeqCode)
CCGAGTGCGCGGTCGACAAAGTTGTGCAGAGGCTGACCGGCCCGATAGCGTCGCAGGTTTGCCGCAAACAGCTCGCAACACGCACTGTTGTAGTCCTTGAACGCTCCGGACATGTGGGGCGTCAGGATGACGTTCTCCAAATCCCACAAGGGGCTGTCAGCTTCGAGCGGCTCGCGAGCGAAAACATCGAGCCCGGCGCCACCGATACGCTTTTCGCGCAGGGCCTCGATCAGCGCATCCTGGTCGATCACCTCGCCCCGGCCGACATTGACGATATAGGTATGCGGGCGCATGACGGCAATCTCGCGAGCGCCGATAAAGCGCTGCGTCAGCGGCGTCATCGGCAGCGTCACGCTGATGAAGTCGCTGTCGCGCAGGACCGCCTCGCGTTCCTCCGGACCGTACCAGCGTGCCGGGATCACGCCATCCGGATCGCCGACCCTGGGCGGATTCCATCCGGTGTCGCGGCGATCGTTTGGATTGCGCTTGAGCGCAAGCACCGTCATCCCGAGCGCCTGCGCGATGCGCGCGGTCTCGCGTCCGATCGAGCCATAGCCGATTATCCCGAGCGTCTTCCCACGCATCGAATCGACCGAGTCCATGAACTGCGAGTTGCGCTTCCACTCGTGCCGCATCTGCGCCCGCATGGTGACGTGAAAGCCGTGCGCCCAGGCCAGCATCGAACCGATCGTGTACTCCGCAATGGGCGTCGAGTGAATGCCGCTGGCGGTCGTGACCGCAACGTTCGCGCGCTCGCCGAGTAACCCGCGCAGAATATGGTCGGCGCCGGCGCTCAGAAGCTGAACCCATTTCAGACCCGGCGCGCGGCGCATCAGTTCGTCCGGCACACGGAAACCGAAGTAGACGTCGCATCCTCCCTCGGCGGCCTCGACCATCTCGGCCTGCGAGCGACAACGGCGGTCGACGATCTCGGCGTCGCCGGCGGCCTGTTCGAGAAGGAGGCGCTGTTCCGATGTAAGGCCGATCGTGGAGAGAATCTTCATAATCGTACGGCGCTCCGATCACGTTTTCGCACTTCGCATGGAGCGCTTCAAGCGAAACCTCGGGCATGGCGGCCCGGACGCTCTGACTATAGAATTGCGCAAGACATGCGTCGGCGAAAATTGCACCTCTTATTCGCTTTAACAGTAGCAGCCGCGCTGACGGCGGTAGGGCGGGTGCGGGCGCAAACCGGGGTGGCTCGCGAAGCCGCCGAACCACAGCTGAGCCAGCCATCGTCCGACGCACCTGCACCTGGTCAATCCGCGCCGACACTCGAGGTCCCACCGCGCTTCGCTCCTCTGCCAGCGCCGGCACCGCCGGCTTCCGTCGATGACTCGACCGGTGATGCCGCGTCGTCCCAAGGTCTCGCACCCGCGGCGAACAGTGCTTCGACGGTGGATACCTCCCCGGCTACGAGTCAGAAGCGTCCGTACCTGGGTCTTTCGGTTCAATACATCCAGTCCGACGCAACACCAGGGCGCGAGGTCCGGGGCCTCGAAGTAGTCGGTCTCGATGCCAACAGCCCGGCTGAGCGCGCAGGGCTGCGCGCCCGCGGAACTATGACAAAGATGGGGGCAACAGGGGCGACGGCCGGCGCTTTGATGCCGCCACTAGATTTGGTCGTGATGCCGCTGCTGGAGAAGTCGGGACAGCTGGGAGCTCCCGGCGACTTGATCATCGCAATAGATGACCAACGGATCGAGAGCGAAGTGGATTTGCAGAACGTACTCGACGCGTCGAAACCCGGCGATACCATCTACTTCACGGTCGTGCGGCCGATCCAGGGCGGGTCACATGAGACGCTTAAGATTCCGGTTAAGCTTGGCGACCCCAGCCAGGCGATCGCAAACGCCGGTCCCTCGGTCTCGAACTCGCCTGCAAAGCCCGCCGGCAAATCGGATCGGATGCACGCACCATAACGGCGCTTTGACTAGGCGTTTGTTCCGCTTCCCCGAGTCGCACTGCTATTATCTAAGATGTGTCCCGATGCACACCGCCATACGCGGTGAAGGCGTCGGTGTATTCGTTTGCGGAGGTTTGGTGGAACGCAGTCTAAGAGAAGCCGCTGGCGAGCTTAAGGCCCGAATCGAGGCGGCTAACGAGAAGCGATTCCCTGTAATGGGACTCAAGGGGGCGGCTAACGCACTGATGCTGCGAGAGGCGGCTCTCACCTTGGGACGGCCGATCCTGGTCGTCACCCCGCAGGCGAGTGAGGCCGAAGCCCTGGCGGCCGAGTTGGCCTTCTTTCTCGATCAGCCGGCCGACCGCGACTCCGCTCATTGCCAGATGCACCTGCTGCCTGCCTGGGAAGTGCGGCCCTTCTCGCAGCTTTCACCACCCCCTGACGTACAGGCGGCGCAACTTGCCGCGCTTTTTGCTCTGGCACGCACCCCGACACCGCTCGTAGTGACCTCACTCGAAGCCTTGATGATGCGGACGATTCCGCGGCGGGTTTTCGAAGACTCGGTGATTAGGATCGCGCCAGCGGAAGTGCTGGATCTGGAGGCACTGGTCGAAGCGCTTGCCGGAATGGGTTACCAGCGAGTTCCGCAGACCGAAGAGCCCGGCGACTTCAGCGTGCGCGGAGGAATCGTCGACGTTTTCTCGCCGCTCCATCATAACCCGGTGCGGATGGAACTCGAGGAAGAGATCGTCACTTCGATACGCCATTTCGATCCCTCGACTCAGCGCTCACTCTCCCAGATCGAGGAGGCGATGGTTATTCGGACCCGCCACGTTCCCTCCGCGGCGTTGCGCGACGCGCGCCTGGTCGCACGAGTCGCTGTGCGTTGCGGCGAAATCGGAATGGTGCGCAAGGAGGCCGCCGAACTGAACGAAACGCTTGAGAACGGGTTGCTTTTCCCCGGCGCTGAATTGCTGATGCCTTACCTGTTCGAGGACGGGCTCCAGTCGATCTTCGATTATGTCCCGGCCAACACTGTCGCTTGGTTGATCGAACCTGGACGAATCCTCGGCGAGGCCGAACGGATTCTCGAGCGAATAGCGGCCGAAGCGGCGGCGGCTCACCAAAAGCCCGTATTCTATCCCGCCCCCGAAACACTCTATCTGAGTTCCGACGAACTCGAACGCGCCTTTGCATCGATGGTGGCGGTCGAGGCCGGTTCGCTGATTACGGTTGCCGCACCCCGCGAGGGATGGGCGACGCCGATCGAAGTCAAATCGCAGCCGAGTTTACGGCTCGGCGCGACTGAACTCACCGGGACGCACGGGACACTCTCCTTCGAGCCGCTCGCGGTCGAACTCGAGGAAGTGCGCCGCAGCCAGGGGCGTGCGCTCATGATCGTCGAGAGTGCGAATCAGGCAGCGCGCCTCCGCCGCCATCTTGAGGCCTACGACATCGAGGCCAACACAGAATGCAAGAGCTTTGCCGCGCTGCTTGAATGGCCGGATTTCCGACCCGCAATTATGGAAGGCGAAATCGCCACCGGCACCGTTCTGCAGAAGGACGGCCTCTATATCTATAGCGAGGAGGAACTGTTCGGCGAACCACGCGCACGCCGCCGCGTCCGCCGCCCTGCCAAGGGGGCGCTGCTAAATCTTGACGAACTCCGGCCCGATGACTTCGTGGTTCATATCGAACACGGAATCGGCAAATACCGGGGACTCAAGCACATGAAGGTCGCCGACGTCGAGGGTGATTTCCTCAACCTCGAGTACGCGGGTAACGACACCATGTACGTTCCGGTCGAGCGCATCAACCTGGTCCAGCGCTATATTGGCGGCGACAGCACCGATCCCAAGCTCGACAAGCTGGGCGGTGGATCGTGGGACCGGGTCAAGAAGCGGACCCGGGAGGCGGTGCTGGCGATGGCCTCCGAGTTGCTGGATATCTACGCCGCACGCGAGGTGATCGAGGGTCACGCATTTGTGCATCCGGGTGCCGCCTACGAAGATTTCGCGGAACGATTCGAGTTCGAAGAAACGCCCGACCAACAGGCTGCGATCGACGAAGTCATCCGCGACATGTCGCGCTCAAAGCCGATGGATCGGCTGATTTGCGGCGACGCCGGATTTGGCAAGACTGAAGTGGCCCTGCGCGCGGCTTTCATCTGCGTGATGGATGGGCGCCAGGTTGCCGTCTTGGTTCCGACCACCGTGCTCGCGGAACAGCATTGGAGCAATTTCCGCAACCGCTTCAAGGACCACCCGGTGCGGGTCGAGATGGTTTCGCGCTTCCAAAGCGCGAAAGAGAACCGCCGAGTCATCGAGGACGTGCGCAAGGGTCTGGTCGACATCGTGATCGGCACCCATCGCCTGCTTCAAAGCGACGTCGAATTTCCCAAGCTGGGCCTGCTCGTGATCGACGAGGAACATCGTTTCGGCGTCGCCGACAAGGAGCGAATCAAGCGCCTGCGCAAGCTGGTCGAGGTACTGACCATGACGGCGACTCCGATCCCGCGAACGCTGCATATGGCGATGCTCGGGATTCGCGACTTGTCGGTGATCCAGACACCGCCGCCCGACCGCCAGGCCGTGCGCACCTTCGTCGCGCATTTCGACGACGGCTTGATTCGCGACGTGATCCTGCGCGAACTCAACCGCGCCGGCCAGGTATTCTTCGTCCACAACCGGGTCGAGAACATCGAGTACATGGCCCAGCATCTGCGTGCGCTCGTCCCCGAGGCCAAGATCGCGGTGGCGCACGGCCAGATGAAGGAGCATGAGCTCGAGAACGTGATGCGAGGATTCGTCGAGAACCAGATCAATTTGCTCGTCTGTTCCGCGATCATCGAGTCGGGGCTCGACATCCCCAATGCCAACACGATGATCATCAACCGCGCCGACCATTTCGGCCTGGCCCAGCTCTATCAGCTGCGCGGCCGGGTCGGACGGAGCAAGCGCAAGGCCTTTGCCTACCTGCTGATACCGGGCGAACACATCATCACCCGCGACGCCAAGCGCCGTATCGACGCTCTGCGAGAACTGGTCGAAGCGGAGAGCGGCACCGGGTTCAAGCTCGCGATTCGCGACCTCGAGCATCGTGGCGCGGGCAACCTGCTCGGCCACGAGCAGTCAGGGCAGAT
>DASPQS010000143.1:0-3779 GCA_035624865.1 Binataceae bacterium (SeqCode)
GGCTTTCAGTCGCGCCAACATCGATGGTCCGCAGGTTCTGGTAGATAGCCAGGATGATGGCGAGACCGATCACCGCCTCCGCCGCCGCCAGCATGATTACGAAGATCGCAAAGACCTGGCCGTCGTACTTGGGGCTGCCGCCGCCGAAAAACGAAAACGCAACGTAGTTGACGTTGGCGCCGTTCAGGATCAATTCGATGCCGAGCAGGATGCCGATCGCGTTGCGCCGCGAGAGCACGCAATAGCCGCCGAGCAGGAACAGGATCAGGCCAAGTACAAGGAAATGATCCAACGTCAGTCCGTTTGGCATTGCGGCCTCCCCTACTCCCGCGTCTCCGGCCGCGAGATCACGATCGCGCCCACCAACGCTGCCAGCAAAACGATTGAGGCGATTTCGAACGGCAGCACGTACGGGCCCAGGAAGGCATTGCCGATGCCGTAGGTGGTGGGCGCCATGGGCGTCGCCTTGGCGTGATACCAGGGCGTATGGACCACAGCGTAATACATCACCGCGCCCGCCAGCACCGTTGTAATCAGCGCGGGCACAAGCCCCACAACGCGGTTTGAGACGTTCACCTCAGCGATCCCTTGTGTGAGCATCACGGCAAAGATGGTGACGACCAGGATGCCGCCGATGTAGATGAAAATCTGGATGATGAAGAGGAAGTCCGCGCCAAGCAGCACGTAAATCCCGGCGACGCCGGCGAAAGATCCGAAAAGCGCGAATGCCGAGTAGACGATATTACGCGAAAACGCGGTGATCGCGGCCGACGCAACGGTGAGCACGAAAAGCGCGTAGAAAACTATCTGCGAAACCATTTTACCCCGCTCATCTTGGCCACCCCGCCGAGTCCGCCAGAACCCGCGATCTACCCTTCCTTGTCGGATTCGTCTTTTGGGCGCGACTCTTCATTTGTGGCCGGCGGTGCGGCCGGTTCGCGGGGTTGACCCGCCGCTTCGCCCCCTCCGGCGGGCGCCGCAACCGGCTTGGGTGCGGCCGCTGTCGCCGCCGCGGGCCTGGGCGCCGGTGCGGGACGCGCAGCCGCGCCAACGCCGGCAACGGGCTTCGGACCTGGGGCTGCCGCCTGCGCCGCGGGCTTGTCGCCGCCCGGTTGCGCCCATTCATCAACGTATTTCATTCCGCGCTCGAGCAGTTTTGCCACCTCGGGATCAGGTTCCGGCCCTTTCTTGGCCTTGTAGGCCACGACCGGCTCGGCGATGAAGCGGCGGATCAGGCTCTCGAGCGAATAGTCGGCGCCCTCAAACTCCGTCGTATGGTGAATCGAACCGGTCGGACATACCTCGCTGCACAGCCCGCAATACATGCACTTGGCCATGTCGATATCGAACTGCGAGATGACGATCTCGCGGGTCTGCGCGTTTTTCTCGATCGCGATCGCGATGCAATTGATCGGGCAGGCGCGGTCGCAGGCGAGACAGCCGGTGCAGATCTCCAAGTCGACATCGAGAATTCCGCGATAACGAAACGGCAGCGTATCCTGTACACGCGTCGGAATCCGGTCCGGATACTGGATGGTGTAGGGCTTGCGGATAAAGTGCGAGGCAGTCACCGCCATCCCGTCGAAAATCGTGACGACCGCTTCCTTGATGTGTCTGAAGTAATTGCCAGCCGCACCCATAATCCTGACCGTTTGCGTCCCCCTCAAATCGTCGGATGGAAATAGAGTTCCATCCGCGAGCGTTTCGCGAAATGGGCGACCCGCCAGATGAAGAGCGCCGCAATCGCTATTCCGCCCGCGAACATGATCCACGCCGCGATCGGATTACCCTCGGGCCAGATCGCGACCCAGGCTGCCGTTCCGATCAGGTCGATGAAGGAGATCGGTACGAAGTATTTCCAGCACAGCGACATCATCTGGTCGATGCGAACGCGCGGCAACGTCCCCCTTATCCACATCGAGACGAATACGAGCACGAGCACCTTCAGGTTGAACGTAATGAACTGGAGCGCGTTCATCACGACCGGGTCGCGGCTCACTTGCGGAAACTGCCACCCGCCGAGGAAAAGCGCCACGACAATTGCCGAGGCGATGAACATGTTGCCCCATTCCGCCATGAAGAAGAACAGGTAGCGGATGCTCGAGTACTCGGTGGCGAAACCGGCCACCAACTCGGATTCGGCCTCCGGCAAGTCGAAGGGTGTGCGGTTGTTCTCCGCGAGGCCGGAAACGAACAGGATGATCGCGGCCGCAAAGCAGAACGGGTTCACGAAAATAAACCAGCGGTCCGGCGACCATCCCTGCGCCCGGATGATCCCCTGCATCGAGAGCGTGCCGGTGATCAGCACCACCGGAAAGATCGAGAGGCCCGCGGGAATCTCGTAGCTGATGATCTGCGCCGCCGATCGGATTCCGCCGATCAGCGACCATTTGTTGTTCGACGCCCATCCCGCCATCAGCACCCCTACCACTGTCAACGCCGGCACCGCCGTCATGTAGAGGATGCCGATGTTGAGGTCGGCAAGGATGAGGACGGAGGAAAACGGCATCACCGCCCACGGCAGGATGAACGCGAGCACGACCAGGTACGGCGCCAGCTTGAAAAGCCGCGCGTCAGCCTCCTCAGGAATCACGTCTTCCTTGCAGACGTGCTTGATCCCATCGGCGAGCCATTGCAGAAAGCCGTTGGGGCCAACCCGGTTGGGGCCGATACGCGACTGGATTCTCGCCCATACTCGCCGTTCAACCCAGGTCACAACCGAAGCGAACGGCACCGCCACCACGAATAACACGACCGCGCACGCGACCGCGATAACGATCGCATAGACCAACTCGCGCGAAGGATTCGGCCCAAAGGCGCCGCGGGCAATCAGACTGTCAAGCCAGCTTTGCATACGAACCAACCAGCCCGCCCGGCCAGGCCCTATCTGTCGATCTCCGGCGCAATCACGTCGAGGCTCGCGATCAGCACCACCAGGTCGGCGATCATGAGCCCGGCGCTCAGTTTCTGGATAATTCCCATCGCGGCGAACGAACCGGTACGGACGTGCACACGCCACGGGTTCGCGCTGCCGTCGCTCACAACGTACCATCCCTGGTCCCCGCGCGCGCTTTCGACCCGCACCTGGCATTCGCCGGGCGCCGGTTTGAAATTGCGCACTACCTTGGCCAGCACCGGACCGTCGGGCATTTGCGCGAGCGCCTGCCGCAGGATTCGCGAGGACTGCACCATTTCGCGAATCCGCATCATGTAGCGATCCATCGAGTCGCCAATCGTGCCCCATTCGCCGCTGCCGAGCGGGACCTCGAAATCGAAGTCAGGGTAGACCGAGTAGGGCAGATCTTTGCGGACATCCCAGTTGACGCCCGACGCTCGCAGATTGGGGCCGACAAGGTTGTAATTGACCGCTTCCTCGGCCGTGATCGGGGCAACGTTGGCCAGGCGCTCGACGCAGATCTTGTTGTAGGAGAAAAGCGAGTTGTACTCCTCGAGAATCGGATCGAGATGGTCGAGGTAAGCCAGCGCCTTCTCGCGCCAACCCGGCGGCAGGTCCCAGGCGACGCCGCCAATGCGCATGTAATTGAAGGTGAGGCGCGCGCCGCACAGTTCCTCGATCAAGTCGTTGATCATTTCGCGCTCGCGCAGCGCGTGCAGGAAGGGTGTCATCGCGCCGATGTCCATTCCCATCAGGCCCACGGTCAGCAGATGCGACGCCAGCCGGTTGAACTCCGCCGCGATCACCCGGCAGTACTCGCCGCGCCGCGGGACTTCGATTCCCGCCAGCTTCTCGCACGCCATCCCCCAACCCTGGTTGGTGA
>DASPQS010000144.1:0-13207 GCA_035624865.1 Binataceae bacterium (SeqCode)
CCTCGATAAAGCCCCGCAAGTCGGCCGGTTCTTTGACCCGAGCCAGCCCCCTCGAAAAGATTACCTCCGCCACGCGTTCGGCCACGATCATCTCGGTCTTCCTGATATCGGCGAGCGGCGGATAGATCAGCCCGCGCTCGAGTTCGGCGCTGGTGACCTGACTCGTCAGCGCCTGCGCCGCCACAATGAACATCTCGTCGGTGACCCGGCTCGCCTTCGTCGCGTAGACCGCAAGTCCGATCGCCGGGAACGCGTACAGATTATTGCACTGCCCCGGCACCAACGTTCGGCCGCCGAATTGCACCGGCCCAAACGGGCTGCCGCTGGCGAAGACTGCGCGCCCCTCGGACCATTCGTACGCCTCTTCTGCCGTGCACTCGGAACGCGAGGTCGGGTTGGACAGCGCGAAGACGATCGGGCGGCGGTTGACTCGCGCCATCGCGGCGATCACGTCTCGGCTGAATCCTTTGGCCACTGTGCTGACGCCGATGATTGCGCTCGGCCGGATAGATTCGATCGCGGCAACCAGGTCGCGCGTCGGTGCGTGCCGATGCGCGTACGGCTTTTGGAAATCGGCGAGATCACCGCGCGTCGATTCGACCAGCCCGTTGCGATTGAACAGCCAAATCCGCGCGCGCGCCTGCTCGGACGTGAGTCCCTCCGATTCCATCGCCTTCGTCAGGATGCCGCCGATCCCGATTCCGGCTGCGCCGGCACCAAAAAGCAAAACGGTCAGATCGCGCAGCCGGCCGCCGGTGATTCGCAGCGCGCTCAAAATACCGGCGAGGGCTACCGCCCCGGAACCCTGCACATCGTCGTTGAAACAACAGACGCGATCGCGGTAGCGGGCCAGCAGCCGCAGCGCATCGAACCGCGCCCAATCCTCGAACTGAATGCAGCAGTCGGGGAATTCGTCCTGGACAGCGGTTACAAATTCTTCGACGAATTCGTCGAGTTCCGCGACGGACGGGCGGCGACGGCGCAGTCCGATATATAAAGGGTCAGCGAGCAGTGTTTCGTTGTTCGTCCCGCAATCGATCACAATTGGCAGCGTAAGATCGGGCGGCACGCCAGCTGCCGCGGTGTAGAGAACGAGCTTGCCGATCGGAATCGCCATCCCGTTGGCACCGAGGTCGCCCAGACCGAGGATCCGTTCGCCGCTGGTAAACACGATGAAGCGAACATCGCGATGCGGCCAGTTGCGGAGGACTTCACGCACCCGCCCTTTGTGCCTGATTGAGATGTACAGACCCTTCGGGCGATGGGTGAAATGGCTGAACTCGAGGCAGGCGTCGCCCACCGTCGGCGTATAGATCAGAGGCAGAAAGCGCGGCAGGTCCGATATCAGCAAACGATAAAAGAGCGTCTCGTCGAGATCCTGCAGGGCGCAGAGGTAAAGGTAACGTTCGAGGTTTGAAGACTTGCGCGTCAACTCGATGAGAGCGCGCTCAACCTGTACGTCGACCGTTTCGACCACCTCGGGCAGCAGGCCGACCAAGCCCAGCGCCTCGCGCTCGGCTTCGCTAAAGCTCGTCAGCTTATTCAGATGCGGGTCGCGCAGGAGCGCGGTGCCTGACGGTCTTGTCATCGATCACCTTCATTGTTTCGCGGCCACCGAATGACGGTGCGCCACCCGAGCACGCCATTCAATTGGCAAATTCGGGACCCGAAGGCATCTCGCGGGAATAGCATCGGTGCGACCGCAAACCCAGTTTCAAGCAAGCTCGAGTGCAAACCGCCAATGGCTCCAAGGGTGTCTGGCAGGGTGGCCCTAAAAGAATCATCTGCTTGAAAAGGCTACAGCCGCACCGCTGGGGCGAAGTTCTTCTTTCGGCGCGCATTTTGCTGCCTTCTACAACATTCCCAACTTGTCGGACACCGGACACCTGGCACTCGCGGAGGGTAGACTCATGATTGATACTCAGCAGGATTTGGCAGTGGAAGATCTGAGCGGATGCATTTTGCCTTCCCAGTTTGCCGACCTGAACAAAAGGCGCCCTGCGATGGAGGGCGAGTACCGCCTGTTGTTTGCGGTGTTGGAAGACGGGGTCAGCCGCTACCTGATGAACATGAAGTGCGAGACCGAAGAGCAGCGCAGGATCTTCAAGGAGACCGCCAACTGGTTCCGCAAGGGGAACGACGGAAACCGCGGCTTGTTCGCCTTCGAAAGTGTATGTGCTTTCCTCGGGATCGACGCGAACCGTTTGCGAAAAGGGCTCGCGTTAGTGCAACCGCGCGAAGTGCCCTTACGAAAGCAGCGGCGCGCGGCTTGAAAATCGCGCGGCGGTTGAACTCGATCTCGACATTCCGCGTCATGCTCCGATCCTTCAGCCTCCGCGCCAATTATGATGGAGGTCGCGCGTAACGGCGGCGTCGATTAGAAGTCGATGAGCAGGTGAAGGTGCCGTCCTCCAGGCAACTTCCGGCCCATCAAAGCTCAGCTTATACCTGGGGAGCGGGCTTCTCCGCAGGTCGGGGCTGGCATACGGCTGCAAGCGTCTGCGATACGCCCTGCGCGCTCACCTCCGGACGACCGCCGACGGCTATCTCGCGTTGTGCTTCACGCGCGACATCATTAAGCGACAATATTCCGACAACTCGATTGCTGCGGTCGACCACCGGCAGCCGCCGGATTTTGTTCTCGCGCATCAAAGCTTCCGCCTGCTCGACGCCCTCGCTGGCGCGACAAGAGATCACGTCGCGCGACATCGCGGTCGAAACTGGAATCTCCCACAGCGTCTTGCCCTGCGTGTATGCCGCCATCGCGATATCGCGGTCTGTCAGTACCCCGAGCAAGCTAGCGTCACCGTTGCCGGCGATTACCGGAATAAATCCGCAATCGCATTCCCACATCAGTTGCGCAGCACGATTGAGCGTCTCATGCTCGAAACACACCTTCACGTCCGTTGTCATCAACTTCTCGACTCTCATTAATATCCCTCCCCTGTGACTGAATAATCCCGGTTAAAGAAGCAAAACGGGGACCTGATTCGTTTCGCAAAACCGCGACGCGCCACCTTCGTTTTCCACTCCGGGATTTCTCCCGTGACTCCGAAGGTGACATCTCGATGTCCCCTATGGTTACAGGAGATTCCTTCCTGCTCCCGGCTATGCCTGACCCGCCCTTTGAGTTGTTTCGAAACCCGAATTCGATAGCTGGCATAGCTAATGCTCAAGAAAATTCGCGCAGGCATCTTCAGGGGAGAGCGCGATGAACGAAAAGTCTTTTGTTCGCGAGGTTGCGGAACGAGCCAATTGCGAAGAACGCCGGGCCGAAACACTGATCTTTGCCGTATTTCAGGAACTGCGTGATCGCCTGACACCGAAGGAAGCTGCCGATGTCGCAGCGCAGCTCCCGACTTCGCTCAAGATGCTCTGGTTGTCCTTCGAGCGGCCTGAACGCAAAGTCCGGAGAATCCACGAAGCACAGTTCCTGGATGAAGTCGCTCGGATGACTGGGCTGGGAAACCATCACGCAGCCGAGCGCGCCGTTATCGCCGTTTTCACGGTCCTCCAGGAAGCCCTGGGAAGTCCCGGAGGAACCCAGGGCGAGGCCTGGCATGTCCTGAGCCAGCTTCCGGCGGACCTGAAGCGATTGTGGCTGTCGGCCGGTGAGAGCCCTAAATGAAAAGGGAAGGTAAACACGACCCAGGGTTCCGTGGTCGCATGGCCGAAGGAACGAAAGAACGAGGCGTGATTCCGAGCTAAACGAAGTACGTTCATGATCGGCGCAAGCACAATAAGAGGGCTGGTCCTGCTGGTTGCTGCGATAATCCTGACGGCGGTAGTCCGTCCGCTCAACGTCGCCGCGGCAGGCAATCCGGTTCCCGAACAGATCTGCAATACGGCGGCGGATTATGCGCTTGGTGCCGAAGATTACCAGCAAGCCATCCGCCTCCATCGCCAGGTTCTCGAAGCCGAACCCGCGAACGCATTGGCCCATTATCATCTGGGTTTCGCGTATCGCATGGCCGGACACTCATCAGAGGAGCTCCACGAGTACCTCGAGGCCGCGCGGCTCGGGCTCAAACAGTGGGATCTCTTTCTCAATCTGGGTCTTGCCTACCTCGAGCAGGGAGACATCGCCAGGTCGATCGATTCGTTGAAAGAGGCCGCCATGCTCGGCCCCGGACACAACGAGGCCCATTTCAACCTTGGCCTCGCTTACGAACGCGCGGGAAGGCTCACCGACGCTCTGCATGAGATGTCGAGGTCGATAGAGCTTGCTCCGCGCGACCCGGACGGGCGCAACATGCGAGCGATGATCCTCGCCGAACTCGGTGATTACGCGCAGGCGCGCAAGGAATGGGCGCAGCTCGAACAGGATATGCCGAACTACGCCCCGGCTCACGTCAATCTCGCGCTCCTCGACAAAAGCTATTGCGCGCAAGGCCTTTTCTCTCAGGCGTCGAAGTAGTCGTTTCGAGATTGCGAATGTGAATATAAACGCACAGGGACCCTTGTCGGAGACAATGCTGTGGAAACACAAACCCAGAAGACCAAAGCAGCCAGATCCGCAGCCTATCTGGATTCGATCAAGCTGAGGGTCCTGGTCTACGACCTGAGCCGGGAACATATGAAGCTCCGGCTCCCGCTTATCAACGTCGCCGCGTCGGGAGCCTCGCTCGCCGCCGACCCCTCGAGCCGGCAATACAGGCGCGAAGCCCGCGAGGCATGGCACGAGCTGGGCGCTCTGATCGATCGCCACCTCGAGCAGAAGGACGACGAAACCCTGGCAAACGCTGCCGAACGGCTTAAACTGTTGCCGCACGCGGTCGCCGAGGCGATGATCGCGGCCTGCGAGAAACTGACCGAACTCGCTCATCGGATCTCGAAGGTGGATTTCGATCATGACCCGGCCGATACCGTTGGCCCCGCGGGTGAGGCAATGCGCAAGTTTGCCGCCGCGCTCGACGATTTCACCATTCGTGAGGAGCATGAACTCCTGCGGCGGTTGCAACGGGTCCTGTTCGAGCATGCGGATTCACCCAAATCGAGCTAGTACGGGACTCTATCCGTTTATCCAAAGGCTCGACCGCAATGCCCTTTGAGGAAATCCAAAAGCCCCGCAATCGATGGCGGATCGCGCCGAACCTGGTGGACTACGATCAGGCGTGCCGGGAGTTCTCCTGGAAGGACGCCCGGCGCTCGCTCGACGGGCTGCCGGGCGGCAAGGGACTCAACATCGCCTACGAGGCGGTCGATCGCCATGCCGCCGGGCCGCTGCGTGACCATCTCGCGCTGCGCTGGCTCGGCCGCAACGGCCAAGTGCGCGATTTCACCTATGGCAGCCTGCGCGGGTTGAGCAACCGGTTTGCGAACATGCTCAAGAGTTTGGGAGTTGGCCGGGGCGAGCGCGTATTTGTTCTGAGCGAGCGGATTCCCGAACTCTACGTCAGCGCGTTGGGCACGCTGAAAAACGGCAGCGTCTTTTGTCCGCTCTTCTCCGCCTTTGGCCCCGAGCCGATTCATCAGCGGATGAGCATCGGCGACGGCCGCGTGCTGGTCACCACGCCAACCCTGTACAAGCGCAAGGTGGCAGAGTTGCGAGCCTCGCTGCCGAATCTCGCAGAAGTTCTGTTGGTCGGCACGCCCGAAGAGGTTCGCGCGATTCCCGGCGTGCGCGACTTCCACGGCCTGATGGACGAAGCGGAGAAGGATTTCGAGATTCCTCCGACCGACCCCGAAGACCTGGCGCTGCTGCACTTCACCAGCGGAACCACCGGCCGGCCCAAGGGTGCTATGCACGTGCACGAGGCCGTCGTCGCCCATCACATGACCGGGCGCTTCGCCCTCGACTTTCATCCCGAAGACATCTTCTGGTGTACCGCCGACCCCGGTTGGGTGACCGGTACTTCCTACGGGATCATCGCGCCGCTGACTCACGGCATCACGAGCATCATCGACGAGGCGGATTTCGACGCGGAGCGCTGGTACGAAATCATTCAGCGCCAGCGCGTGACCGTCTGGTACACGGCGCCGACTGCCGTGCGGATGATGATGAAGGTCGGGACCGATATAGTCCGCAAATACGACCTGAGCCGTCTGCGCTTTATCGCCAGCGTCGGCGAGCCGCTCAACCCCGAGGCAGTGGTATGGGGACTCGAGGCCTTCGGCCTGCCGATTCACGACAATTGGTGGCAGACCGAGACCGGCGGCATCATGATCGCCAATTACGCCGCGATGAACGTTCGTCCCGGCTCGATGGGACGGCCGCTGCCCGGCATCGAAGCCGGTGTCGTCAGTCGGGATCGCGACGGAACCGTCCAGACCGTCACGCAACCCGGCGAGCAGGGCGAACTGGCGCTGCGCCCGGGCTGGCCCTCGATGTTTCGCGGCTATCTGCACGAGGAGGAGCGTTACCGCAAATGCTTCGCGGATGGCTGGTATCTGACCGGCGACCTGGTACGGCGTGATGCCGACGGGTATTTCTGGTTCGTGGGACGGGCGGACGACGTGATCAAATCGTTGGGGCATCTGATCGGTCCGTTTGAAGTGGAAAGCGCGCTGCTCGAGCACGCGGCGGTGGCCGAAGCCGGTGTCATCGGCGTCCCTGACCCGATCGCGGGAGAAGTGGTAAAAGCCTTTGTGTCGCTCAAGCCGGGTTACACGGCCGGGGATGAACTGCGGCGCAATCTGCTGGGCTTCGCGCGCAAGCGGTTGGGGGCGGTGGTCGCGCCCAAGTCGATCGATTTCGTCGCCAGCGTGCCCAAGACCAGGAGCGGAAAAATCATGCGCCGGCTGCTCAAGGCGCGCGAACTCGGGATGGCCGAGGGCGACACTTCGACCCTGGAGCGCGACTGACCATGCCTCCGCAAGCAACTACGCCTGAGTCCGCGCCCGCTCCCGAACACTCGTTGATGTTGCTGCGGGAAATGCTGCGCATCCGGCGGTTCGAGGAAAAATGCGCCGAGCTTTATAGCGGCGGCAAGATCCGCGGGTTCATGCACCTCTATATCGGCGAGGAAGCGGTCGCCGTGGGCGCGATGCAGGTGCTGCAACCCGACGACGCGATCGTCTCGACCTATCGCGAACACGGACACGCGCTTATCCGCGGCGTCCCCGCCAAGACGATCATGGCGGAGATGTATGGGAAGCAGGAAGGATGCAGCCGAGGGCGCGGCGGCTCGATGCATCTGTTCGACGCCGCGACCCGCCTTTATGGCGGCAACGCGATCGTCGGCGGCGGATTGCCGTTGGCGGTCGGACTCGCCCTGGCCGACAAGATGCAGGGCCGCGAACGCGTGACGGCATGCTTCTTCGGTGAGGGTGCCGTCGCCGAGGGCGAATTTCACGAATCGATGAACCTCGCCGCGCTGTGGAAATTGCCGGTGATGTTCTGCTGCGAAAACAATCTGTATGCGATGGGGACGGCGCTGCGCCGTTCCGAATCCGAGACCGATCTGTGCCTCAAGGCCTCGAGCTACGAAATCCCCGCCTGGCCTGTCGACGGTATGGACGTGGTGGCGTGCGAAGAAGCGGCGCGCCACGCCTATCTCTCCGTCCATTCCGGCGGCGGTCCCTGCTTTGTCGAGTTTCGCACCTATCGTTTCCGCGCCCACTCGATGTTCGACCCTCAGCTCTATCGCGAAAAGCAGGAGGTCGAGGAGTGGAAGAAGCGCGACCCGCTCGTGATTCTGCAAAGCCGCCTTGAACAACAGGGGCTCTTGAACGCGGAAGACCTCGCGCGTTTCGAAGACGAGATCGGCGCCGAAATCGCCGAAGCCGTCGAGTTCGCCGAGGCGGGAACGTGGGAACCGGTCGAGGAGCTGACTCGGTTCGTCTATTCGGAAAGTTCCCGGTCATGAGCAGCGACGGCCGTAAAACCGTTCGAATTAGCTATCGCGAAGCGATGCGCCAGGCGATGCGGGACGCGATGCTGCGCGACCCGCGCGTCTTCCTGATGGGCGAGGACGTCGGGCGCTACGGCGGCTGTTTCGCGGTCAGCAAGGGACTGCTCGAGGAGTTCGGGCCCGAGCGGATTCGAGACACGCCGCTGTCGGAATCGGCCTTCGTCGGCGCCGGCATCGGTGCTGCGATGGGCGGGATGCGTCCGATCGTCGAAATCATGACGGTCAACTTCAGCCTGCTGGCGCTCGATCAGATCGTCAACAACGCCGCGACGATCCTGCACATGTCCGGCGGCCAGTTTAATATCCCGCTCGTGATCCGGATGACCACCGGCGCCGGACGCCAGCTCGCCGCCCAGCATTCGCACAGCCTCGAGGGCTGGTACGCCCATATCCCCGGTATCAAGGTCATCACTCCCGCCACGCTCGAAGATGCGCGCGGCATGTTGTGGACCGCGCTCGAAGATCCCGACCCGGTGCTGATTTTCGAGCACGGCGGATTGTACAACATGGAGGGCGAGATGGCCGCGGACGCCGGCGCAGTCGATATCGAGAAGGCTGCTATCCGCCGATCGGGGACCGACATCAGCCTGATCACGTACGGCGGCACGCTCGGCAAGGCGCTCCAGGCCGCCGAGGAACTGGCGAAATCGCAGATAAGCGCCGAGGTCGTGGACCTGCGCACCCTGCGTCCGCTCGATACCCAATCGATAATCGATTCCGTCACGCGAACCCATCGCGCGCTCGTCGTCGACGAAGGATGGCGCAGCGGCAGTATCTCGGCCGAAATCAGCGCACGGATCATGGAGAGCGCGTTCTACGATCTCGACCTGCCGGTCGCTCGCATTTGCAGCGCGGAAGTGCCGATGCCCTACGCCAAACATCTCGAGGAGTCGGCGCTTCCGCAAACCGCAGCCATCGTCGAGACCGCACGGCAGATGGTGGGCGTCCGTGGCTGACTTCTGCATGCCCATGCTGGGCGCCGACATGGAAGTCGGCACCATCATTCAATGGCTGGTCAAGCCGGGCGACGCGATTAAGCGCGGCGACATCATCGCCGTGGTCGACACCGAGAAGGCCACCATCGAAGTCGAAGTCTTCCAGACCGGGATCATCGAGGCGCTCATCGTGGGTGAGGGCGAAAAGGTCCCGGTCGGCACCGTGCTTGCCCGAATCGCCGCCGGCGAAGCGGCACCGCCGCCCCGCCCTGCTCCGGCCGCACCGAAGCCCGCGGCGGCACCGCCCAAGCCCGTCGCGGTGGCAGCCAGGCCCGCGCCTCCTCCGCCCAGAGTCGCTGCTCCTCCTCCGCCGCCAGTAGCTTTGCGCCCGCCAGTTCCGCCGCCAAAGGCCGCGCCGCCCGGACGTTTGCGCATTTCGCCACTTGCGATGCGAGTTGCGATCGATCTCCAGGTCGACCTGTCCAAAGTAAAAGGCACCGGACCGTCCGGAGCCATCACCAGGGCCGACATCGAGCGCGCCGCCGCCCGGCCTGCCGAAGCAGTTGCGCCGGCTGAAGCTGCCCGTGCCGTCCCTGAGGTCGCAGCGCCGGCGCCGCTGGCCGCAGTCGCCGAGGCGCCCAAGGCCGTGCCGCGGCCGACGATTTCACCGGCGGATCGTCAGGCCTCGATGCGCCGGGCGATCGCCGCCGCTATGGCGCGCTCCAAGCGCGAGATTCCTCATTACTATCTGGGCACCACCGTCGACATGAGCCGCGCGCTGCCCTGGCTCCAGGCCGAAAACCTCAAGCGGCCGGTGGATAAGCGGCTGCTCTACTCAGTGTTGCTGCTCAAGGCGGTCGCCCTGGCGGTTCGCCAGGTCCCTGAGATGAACGGGTTCTGGATCGAGGGTGCATTCAAGCCGAGCGAGGCGGTCCACGTCGGCATCGCGATCTCCTTGCGCCAGGGCGGTTTGATCGCACCCGCGATCCACGACGTCGACGGCAAGAGCCTGGACGACCTGATGGTCAACCTGCGCGACCTCGTTAAACGCGTTCGGGCCGGCGTGTTGCGCAGCTCGGAAATCGCCGACGCCACGATCACCGTTACGAGTCTGGGCGAACAGGGCGTGGAAAGTGTGTTCGGGATAATCTATCCGCCGCAGGTCGCGCTGGTCGGCTTCGGCAAGGTCGTGGAACGTCCGTGGGCGGCCAACGGGATGATCGGGGTCAGGCCCGTCATCAACACATCGCTGGCAGCCGACCACCGGGCAAGCGACGGGCATCGCGGCGGCCTCTTTCTCGCCGCAATCGACCGCCTGTTGCAGGAGCCGGAGAAGTTGTGAACAACGACGACATCAAGGCTATCGTCCTGCGGGAAATCGGCAACATCGCGCCCGAGATCGACCCTGCTCAGATCGATCCTGCGATCAATTTTCGTCAGCAGGTCGACCTCGATTCGATGGATATCCTGAACCTTATGATCGCGATTAATACGGCGACCGGGGTGGAGATCCCCGAAGCCGACTATCCGAAGATCGACACGATCGACAAATGCGTCGCATATGTCGCCTCTCGTGTCTCGGCAGCGTGAGCGGATCCCTCGCAGGCAAAGGCCGATCGGTGGTATCGATCGGCTGAGCAAATCCACCGCAGAGGTCCCGCGATGAAGCTGTATAACTACAGTCGATCCTCAGCCAGTTTTCGCGTGCGAATCGCCGCCAGTCTCAAGGAACTGAGCTACGAATACGTCTCGATCAACCTGATGAAGGGCGAGTCGCGCTCTCCTTCATACGAGGCGCTCAACCCGTTGGGCCGGGTGCCGTCGCTCGAAGACAACGGCAGGGTGCTCACCCAGTCGTTGGCGATCTGCGAGTACCTCGAGGAAACGCATCCGAATCCGCCCCTGTTGCCGCGCGATCCGGCCGGACGCGCTCGCGTGCGGGCGCTCGCGCTCGCCGTCGCCTGCGAAATTCATCCGATCGGCGGTGGCCGCGCGCAGAGTTATCTCTCCAAGGCGTTCAACGCGAGCCCGGAACAGCGCGCCGAATGGAACCGCCATTGGATCGTCGAAGGTTTTCAGGCACTCGAAAAGATGCTCGCCGGATCCGGGGAAACCGGCCGCTTCTGCCACGGCGACACGCCCACGCTCGCCGACGCGTTCCTGGTGCCGCAGGTCTACAACGCGCAACTCGCTCGCGTCGATCTGACTCCCTTCCCGACTATTCGCCGAATCTACGACGAGTGCCTCAAGGTGGAAGCGATCGACCGCGCCCGGCCGGAGCGCCAACCCGACGCGGCATAGCCTGCACCGCCCTCACGCGGCGTAGCCGGCGCCGCCCTTGTCAGGGGGCTCTTCTTTTCAGGCCGACCCGAGGCCGTTATAGTCCGCCGTCCGGCGGCGCCTGCCTCGGTCCAGGCGATCGATAAGGTTACCGCCTTCCTGCATTGTTGGGCAGGGTGAAATCCTTCACTCCCGCACGCGCACGCCGATGCGCGTCCGGACCTATGCAAACTGCGGCATCACCTCGGCGGCGAACAACTCCATGCTGCGCATCACGCGTTCGTGCGCAACGAGTCCGCCTGGGTTGAACCAGCAAATCACCCGGCCCATGTTGAATTCCCGCTCCAATTGTTTCAGCCGTTCGACGCAGTGCTCGGGTGTGTCGAAGATCCCCATCACCTCGCTCACTTTGTCGTAGGTGAGACGGCGGGCGCGCTCGAGAACCTTCCGCACGTGCGCCGCGCCGCCCTCGCGCGATTCGTAGCCCTGGAAGAGCATCGTGGCCGTCTGAATGAAGTGCTGGATGCTCGGTTCAAGCTCCGTTCGGATTTGCGGCTGGCTCTCGCCGATGTACAGCGGCAGAAGGATGGTAACGTCCTCGGGGTCGTCGCCGGACAATCCCGCGGCTTTGCGCGCATTGCGATAGAGCGGCACGAACTCCCGCAGCCGGGGAATCGGATTCACCTGCGCCGCGGCGAAGATCGGATAGCCCATGCGGCCCATCAGCTCGAACGTATCCATGCTGTTGGCGGCGATACGAATCGGCGGATGGGGCTGCTGTACCGGCCTGGGCACGACCGACAGATTCTCGACCTTGAAGAACCGGCCTTGATACGAAAGGCGTGCGCCGGTCCACGCGCGCCGGATTATTTCCAGCTCCTCGAACATCCGGTCGCGGCTCTCGGCCTGGGAGATCCCGAAACCGGCGAAGTGGCTCGGAATGGCGCCGCGGCCAACCCCGAATTCGACGCGCCCGTTACTGAGCACGTCCAATGTCGCGATCTCCTCGGCCACGCGCAGCGGATGCGACAGCGGCAACAGCACTATGGCCACGCCCAGGCGCAACTTGCGGGTCCGCTCGGCGATTGCGGCAAGCAGCAGCAACGGCGCAGGCAGGATCGAGAGGTCGGGATTGAAGTGCTGCTCGACCGGCCACACGGACTCGAATCCCAGAGCCTCGGCATGAACCGCCTGCTCGATCGTGTCACGGTAGCGCTGCACGGCGGATTGATTAGCGCTGCAGGGCAATTGGTAGTGAAGGCCAAATTTCATGCAGGTCTCCGGACACATCCGATTTGGCATGCCACGGACGGTCTCTCCGAAGTGCAAGTATCACGCATTCCTGGAGATGGAGAAGCGGCGGTTAAGTATCAGTGAGGCGCAGCAGCACCGGGCTGTGCAGAAGGCGCGGCAGCGGGCGGCGAAGCTTTGGCGGCCGCGCGCATCCGGTCGAAGAAGCCGGAGTTGACGGCAACGAGCTGGCCCAGCGCGGCCAGAATCTTTCTCGACATTTCCGGCACTGCTTCAACGCCCACGCGGAAGACCGAGGAATCCTCGTAAACCTCGCCGGGCAAAGCGTCCGAATAGATCGTAAACGCTACCGACACCAGCGACATATGGCCCGCCAGCTGGTCATTGATTCCTTGCCAGAGATCGACGCACGAAAAGTGGACCCCCATCCCGTAGCCTCTGGTGTTGTCGGTGAGCTGGTATCCGGGCGAGGAATCGACCGTGCTTTTGAAGCCCGCGCAGAACTTCTGTCCCACCGGATCGGGGCAGTGACAATCAACGTTGACGCTGACTTTGCCTTCGGCGTTCGCGGCTGTGGCTCCAATCGGAAAACGCAGCGTCGCAGCCATCAGAACGATCGCTACGGTGAATCGTGCTGTTTTCAAAACAGTCGCAGGCTACACAAGCGACGATTGTCCGGGCAAGAGCCCGAGTGTCTCGCGACGTAAGCCGAGACCGATCCAATCGGGACTTTGAGCCGGCCTCCGGGTCCAACGGGGGTCCAACAACCCGGAAGGCCGGCTCGCGCAAGACTGGGCGGGTCCTGCGCTTTGAATAATCGACTACTGCGCCGCCAGCGACCCAAACAGGCCGTGCTGTTCGTGATCGGGGCCCGAGGTGAAGTAGAGA
>DASPQS010000145.1:0-2690 GCA_035624865.1 Binataceae bacterium (SeqCode)
GGACGCGGCATTGCGTTGACGCCCCCGAACGAAACGAAGCGGCCGCGATATTCGGGCTTCGCCATGCTCCACAGGGCGATCATCGCAGCGAGGAATTCTTCGGTGCGTGGCCCCTTATGGTCGAAGGCTGCGCCGATCGCATCGAACTCCGGCTTGAGGTAACCGATACCGATTCCAAAGATGAGGCGTCCGTTTGAGAGCACGTCGACCGAGGCCAGTTCCTTGGCCAGTACGACGGGATTGCGCTGGGGCAATATGATGATGCCAGTGCCCAGCCGAATGGTTTTCGTCTGCGCCGCGACGTAGGCGAGCGCGATCGCGGAATCGATGAAGGGGGTATCGGCCGGCACCGGCGAGGGTGGCACTTGCGGCTCGGGGAGCACGATGTGCTCGCCGGTCCAAACGCTCTCGAAGCCCGCGCTCTCCGCGGCATATGCCGCGGCGGCCGCGGTTGCGGGGTTGGCGCACGGTCCCGTGTTGATACCGAAGAGTGCGAATTTCATGCGCGGACTATTAACATGAAGCGGCGCCGCGCGGCCAGCGGATCTCGCGCCGACTGAATTGACCCTCCCGGAGCGCTTCTACATAATCGCGCTTGTTCGCGGACGTGCCGGCCGATGCGATGTACCCAGTGCGGTTTCGAAGTAGCTCAGGGCGCGGCGTTTTGCTCGCGGTGCGGCACGCGCGTGATGACGCCGCGGCCGGAGACGCGTCACGAGTACGCGCTCACGCGGATCCTTCCTTCCTGGTGGCACTTCTTCCGCGAAATCCTGATTGCGTGCGTGCTGGCGGCCGGCGGCATCTACCGTCTCATAACGCATCCGGGCTCCCCGGCACTCGCGTTGGTCTTATGGGTCGGAGCCGCGGCCATACTTGGAATGGCCTCGCTGGCCCGCCGCTACACCAGCTGGAGTCTGACTTCGGATCGCCTGATCGCGCGGCGCGGACTGATCGCGAGTCATCGGCGCGAAATGGAACTGGCCGACGTGCGCTCGATCGAGGTGGATCGCGGCATGATGCAGCGTGTGCTCGGACTCGGCAACGTCACCGTAGCCTCGGCCGCCAGCGCCGATTTTGTCATCCGTCTGCTAAACATTCCCGACCCCGAACGCGTGGCCGAGATGCTGCGGCAGGCCCGCCTCAAGCGACTCGCCTGAGCTGTGGAAGAATGCGCGGCCGGATTCTTTGCCGCGCCGGCCATTCGCTCGCATAATCCTCTCTATCGCAACCGGCGAGGGAACGGCATCGTGAAGCGGACACATCCAAACCTGCGCCACGAACGCAAGCTATGGAACGCTGGACTTGAAGCAGTGGCCGGGGTTGACGAAGCGGGCGTCGGTCCGATGGCGGGGCCGGTGGTTGCGGCAGCTGTAATTTTTTCGCCCGAAACTTTCATCAAAGGCGTCAACGACTCCAAGCAACTCGCGCCGGAGCGGCGCGAAGAACTCTTCCCGCTGATCAAGGAGCGTGCGCTCGCGTTTGGTATCGGCGTCGCATGCGCCGCCGAAGTCGACCAACTGAATATCTTCTGGGCGACAATGGCCGCCAGCGAACGCGCGCTGGCGGCGCTTTGCCGCACGCCTGACCACGTGCTGGTGGACGGCCGGCTGATTCCCGAATTGAAGCTGCCGCAGACAAGGATCGTCGGCGGCGATCGCAAGAGTTTCTGTATTGCCGCGGCGTCGATTATCGCCAAAGTGACGCGCGATCGCATGATGGCCGAATACGACGCCCAATACCCGGGCTACGGCTTCGCGCAGCACAAGGGCTATTGTACGGCCGACCATTTCGCCGCACTCGATCGGCTTGGCCCCTCCCCCATCCATCGGCGATCCTTCGCGCCGGTATGGGACGCCGCCCAACGCAAACTGTTCTGACGTACGTCACGCGACGCGCTCGAGGCGCAGGTCGGGGCCGCTGCTCGAAGAACACGAGCGCTCGCTGTAGCCCGCATGAAACGCAATCTTCTTCGTCAGTAGGCTCTGCTCGCTTACCCTATCGTGCCTTTTGCGTTAGTGTTTAACTGATGGTGTTGGCGCCTAAGCAGAGGCGCCGGGGGTGTTGCGATGGCCCTGGAACGTGACAAGCACGTCGCCGAACGTGCCCTGCTGACTATGGACGAAAGTCAGCTGCTGGAGCTGTATCGGCGCATGGTTTTGATCCGGCGTTTCGAGGAGAAGACCGCGGAGATGTACTCCCGCGGTAAGATTACCGGCTTCTGCCATCTGTACGCGGGTGAGGAGGCGGTCGCCGTCGGCGCGATCTCTGCCCTGTACGACAAGGACTACGTCGTCTCGACTTATCGCGAGCATGGCCATTGCCTCGCCAAAGGCTCCTCGCCGCGATCGGTGATGGCTGAGCTGTTCGGCAAGACCACCGGACTGTCGCGCGGGCGCGGCGGTTCGATGCATCTGTTTGACCCCAACATCCGCTTCATGGGTGGTTACGCGATCGTCGGCGGCGGACTTCCGCTTGCCGTCGGCCTGGGACTCTCGATTCTCTACAAGGAAGAACCCGAGGTCGTGTGCTGCTTCTTCGGGGACGGCGCCCTGCCTCAGGGTGCTTTCCACGAAAGTCTCAACATGGCCTCGCTCTGGAAGCTGCCTGTGATCTTCATCTGTGAGAACAACTTTTACGGCATGGGCACAATGGTGCAGAACGCCATCTGCCAGGAGGAGCTGTACCGTTTC
>DASPQS010000146.1:0-9146 GCA_035624865.1 Binataceae bacterium (SeqCode)
TCGCCAACCGTGTCCCCGACGACCGTTGCCTTATGGACGTCGGTGCCCTTGCCGCCCAGGTAACCGTCTTCGACCTTCTTCTTGGCGTTGTCCCAATTCGCGCCAGCATTCGCCATGAAGACTGCCAGCAACTGCCCGGTCAGGATCGTGCCGCCGAGAAAGCCGCCGAGCGCACCCGCGTCGAGGCCAAAGCCGACCAGCAACGGAGCAAAGACCGCGAGGATCGCCGGGCTCAACAGCTCCTTCTGCGCCGTCGCCGTGACGATATCGACGCAGCGGCCGTAATCAGGAAGCTCCTTGCCCTCCATGATCCCCGGATGCTCGCGGAACTGGCGGCGCACTTCGAAGACCACCTGGTAGGCGGCGCGCCCGACCGCCTTGATCGCGAATGAGCTGAACAGGAACGGCACCGCGCCGCCGATCAGCAGGCCGACGAAGACCGTGGGACCATTGATCTGAACACCGAGTGCGCCAAGATGCGCGGCATCGATAAACGATTGGAATAGCGACACCGCCGCGATCACGGCGGTCGCGATCGCGAGGCCCTTGGTCAGCGCCTTGGTCGTGTTGCCAATCGCGTCCATCCACGACAGCGTCTTGGAGGCTTCCTCTTGGTGGATTCCGCCCATCTCGAAGATTCCGTGGGCGTTGTCCGTGATCGGACCGTAGGTATCCATCGCGAGGATGAAGCCGGTGGTGGTCAGCAGACCGAGGCCGGTAAGCGCGATTCCATAGAACTGGAGCGCTCGCGACTCGTGGAAAATGACCACCGCGCCGATGATCACGATCACGATCATCGTCAGCGCCCATACCGACGACTCAAGCCCTTCGCCGAGGCCGGAGAGGATAAGTGTCGCCGGGCCGGTGCGCGCCGCTTGCGCGGTTTCGGTTACGGGACCACGGTCGGGATGGGTGAAATAGTTGGTCAGCCATAGAGTTACGACCGCCAGGGCAACACCTAGCGTCGCCGTTATCGCGAAACGCCAGTCGGGCACGCCGTTGGCGTCGGTCATATAGAAATAGTTGACGACGAAGAAGCCAACGACTGATGCGATCGCCGAAGTCATGTAGCCCATGTTGATTGGGCGCATCGGATCGCGCATCGCGCTGCCGGCGGGAACCCGTACCGCCATAATCCCGAGGATCGACGAAAAGACCCCCACCGCCCGCAGGATGAGGGCGAAGATGATGAGTCTCATCGCAAACGCGCTGGCGCCTCCGGCAAACCCCTTATAGGCGTCGACGAAAGCTGGGTCCTCAAGGGCGTAGGCGGCCAGGATGATAGCCGCGACCAAGGTGACTTCGTATGACTCGAAAACGTCGGCTGCCATTCCGGCGCAGTCCCCGACGTTGTCGCCGACATTATCCGCGATAGTCGCGGCGTTGCGCGGGTCGTCTTCCGGAATCCCTGCTTCGATCTTGCCGACGAGGTCGCCGCCGACATCAGCGGCCTTGGTGAAGATACCGCCGCCGACGCGCATGAAAAGCGCGGCGAGCGAACCGCCGAAGCCGAAGCCGACCAGGACCTTCATGGCGTCCTGCTGAAAGATCAAGAAGATGACTGTGGCGCCGAGCAGACCCAGGCCTACGACAAACATGCCCGAGACGCCGCCCGCCTTGAATGCCAGCTCCATCGCATCCTTGAAACTCGTCAGAGCCGCGTTCGCGCTGCGAACGTTGCCCTTGACGGCCAGCCACATGCCAACAAAACCCGCAAAGTAGGAGGCGCTAACACCGAGAATAAAGGCGAAGGCGATGCCAAACGACAGGCCAGGTCGATCGGGGTAAACCCCGCGGTACATAAAAAGGAGCGCGATGGCAATCGCGATGACGAAAAAGATCATCGTTTTCACCTGGCGTTTGAGGTATGCCATCGAGCCTTCGTAGACCGCGTCGGCCACGTCGGTCATCGACTTCGGCCCCGGGTCGGCCGCCAAAACAGTGCGAACCAGCCACAATCCGAAAAGCAGGGCGATTAGCGCCGACCCCAGCACCGCCCACAGGATGTACTCCTGGAGGCCTGTCAGGGGCGGCAGAATAATTTTTGCTTCGCTCATCGAATCAACGTCTCCTGATGGTGAAATACGTCCGCGCCCCGCTCCACCATAAACTTCTTTTGATGTCAGTACGGTCAGTCATTGGGCGCTCAGGTTATCTGGCGCAGTTTAGGTTTTCCGATTGATCATGTCCAGTGAATCGCAATCCGGCTGCATCCGCCCGGGGCGTTCATTGTTGATCGTGCCGGCTTCCATGTGTTTAGCTGATCTATTAGCCATGAACGTCAATATCGAGACTACTTCGGCGCTTCGGCGCAAACTGACGATTGAACTCGAACCGGCGGAAGTCAACCGCGAACTCGATCGCGCCTATAACGATCTCAAGCGCTCCGTCCAGCTTAAGGGCTTCCGACCCGGCCACGCCCCGCGAGCACTGCTTGAGCGGTTCTTTGGCGACCAGGTACGCGGCGACGTCATCCAGAAGCTTGTCAAGGAATACACCGGCCGCGCGCTGGACGAAAATGACCTCAAACCCGTGGTCGAGCCCGAGATCGTGACCGAGGAGAGCGACCTTAAGAAGGCTCAGCTGCGCTTTACCGCCACCTTCGATCTCAAGCCCGCGCTCGTGGTTCGCGATTATGAAGGATTGAAGGTGCCCAAGGCCAAAATAGAGGTCAACGAGTCTGAAGTTGACGCAGCGCTCGAACGCCTGCGCGAGCGCCACGCAACCCTTAAGAAGGTAGAAGGGCGCGAAGTCGTTGAGGAAGGCGACTTCGTGGTCGCGAGCTTCGAGGGCTTCGAGGACGGCAAGCCCATCGCGGAAACGAAGATGGAGGACCGGCTGGTTCAGGTGGCTGCGAACGTACTGGCGCATGGGCTCGACGAAGTCCTGCGCGGGGCGCACATCAGTGTCGAAGCGCGCAAGTCGCGCAGTTATCCGGCAGATTATGCCGAAAAGGACATTGCCGGGAAAAATGTGGAATGGCGAGCCACGGTAAAGGAAATCTTTACCAGGGTTCTGCCCGACATCGACGATGAGTTTGCGAAGGACCAGGGCCAGTATCAAAATCTTACCGAGTTGCGCGCCGCCGTTCGCGAGGGGTTGGAACGGCAGGCGCAGCAGGAAGCCGACGCACGCGCACGCCAGGGTCTGCTCGATCTGATCCTCGAACGCAACCCGGTTGAGGTACCCGAGTCGCTGACCGCGCGCGAGCAGCGCACGCTCGAGGCCGAGACGGTAATGGCGCTGGAGTCAGCCGGAGTTCCTCGCGAGGCCGCGTTGGACCGCGCCCGCCAGAACCCTGAAGACGTGAAGGCCCGCGCGGAGAAACGAGCAAAGAGCGGACTCATCGTCGACGCAATTGCGGAGCAGGAAAAGGTCGAGGTCAGCGACGACGAGGTGGCCGATCGCGTGGCCGCGATCGTCACGCAAAGCGGCCGCCAGCGCGAACGTGCCGCGGAATTCTATGGCCACGAAGAAAACCGCGTCGCCCTAAAAATTTCGATGAAGCGTGAAAAGACCCTCGACCTCCTGCTCACCCGCGCCCAGAGCGAAAGTGCTACCGAAGGCGAAGCGCCGGCGGGCGAGGCTCCTTCCGGCGCGTGAACGAACACAAACGAGGACCGAAGGGCCTGATGCGTTGCGCACCAGGCTGTGCGCCGGTGAATACGAGCCGATCGGGACGAGTTTGGCACGCTCGCGCCCAACGCTAGCGGAGCCGGCGGCGGAGCGAGCAAAGGAGTCCGCGACGTGCGCTCGGAGAAAGATGCCGCACTACCCGAACATCCAAGGCGGATTTGCACGCTTCCTCTGCAGCCGAACGTCCGCGATGCTGGTCCTGTGAACAAGTAGCGCGGCCAAAGGGCGAAACTGTTCACTGGTTTTTTGCTTTTAGGTTGCCCGTTTTCGACAAACTGACTAGAATTTTAAAGAACGGGGATGGGATTGAGCCTTGCCACTGCGATATCCGTCGCTGAGTTCGGGAACCTATGAGTAACCTGGTACCGGTTGTTGTTGAGCAGACGGGCCGTGGCGAACGCGCCTACGACATTTACTCCCGTTTGCTAAAGGACCGCATCGTAATCCTCGGCTATCCGATAACGGATGACGTCGCCAACCTGATCACCGCGCAGCTTCTGTTCCTGGAATCCGAAGACCCGGAAAAGGAAATCAGTTTCTACATCAATTCTCCCGGGGGATCGGTCACCGCGGGGCTCGCGATCTACGACACAATGCAGTTCATTCGGCCGCAGATATCGACCCTGTGCCTGGGACAAGCGGCCAGCATGGCTGCGATCCTGCTGTTGGCGGGTGCCAAGGGCCGGCGTTACGCGCTGCCTCATTCGCGCATCATGATCCATCAGCCGCTCGGCGGCGCTCAGGGACAGGCCAGCGACATCGAAATCCAGGCGCGGGAAATATTGCGCGTCCGCGAGACGCTCAACACCATCATCATGCGCCACACCGGACAGAATCTGCGTAAGATCGAAAAGGACACCGAACGCGATCTGTTCCTGCCGCCCGAGCAGGCGGTTGAATACGGGCTTATTGATGAGGTAATCGTAAGCCGGAGGTCCTCCAAGTGAACCTGGGGAGGCAGTATGGCCAAACATGACGACCGCTCGGGGAACCTGTTGTGCTCGTTCTGCGGCAAGAGCCAGGACGAAGTACGCAAGCTTATCGCCGGCCCCACGGTGTACATCTGCGACGAGTGCATCGACCTTTGTAACGACATAATCGCCGAGGAGACCGACAACGAAGAGGCTTTCAGCCAGAGCTCGGCCGTGCCCAAGCCGGCCGAGATCAAGCGCGTGCTCGACCAGTATGTGATTGGCCAGGAGCGCGCTAAAAAAATCCTGTCCGTTGCTGTTCACAACCACTACAAGCGCATCGACTCGCAGATGGTCACCGGCGAAGTCGAACTGCAAAAGTCGAACATCCTATTGATCGGTCCCACCGGCGTGGGCAAAACGCTGCTCGCACAGACCCTCGCCCGCTTTCTCCAGGTACCCTTCACCATCGCCGACGCGACTTCGCTGACCGAGGCCGGCTATGTAGGTGAGGACGTCGAGAACATCATCCTGTCGCTCCTGCAAAACGCCGACTACGATATCGAGCGCTGCCAGCGCGGCATCGTTTACATCGACGAAATCGACAAGATCGCGCGCAAGGGCGACAACCCGTCGATCACGCGCGACGTCTCGGGCGAAGGCGTCCAGCAGGCGCTGCTGAAGATTATCGAGGGTACGATGGCGAGCGTGCCGCCCAAGGGTGGCCGCAAGCATCCGCAGCAGGAATTCCTCCAGGTCGACACCACCAACATCCTGTTCATCTGCGGCGGCGCATTCGTCGGGCTCGACGACATTATCCGCCGGCGTATCGCGGGCAAGACGATGGGCTTTCGCGCCGACCTGAGTCATCGCGATCCGCGCACCGTGTCGGAACTTCTGAACGAGGTCCAGCCCGAGGATTTGCTCAAGTTCGGCCTTATTCCCGAGTTCGTTGGGCGTTTGCCGGTGATCGCCACGCTCGGCGAACTTGACGAAGAAGCGCTGGTGCGAATCCTGACAGAGCCTAAGAACGCGCTGGTGCGCCAGTACCAGAAGCTGTTCGATATGGAGAACGTCCATCTGAAGTTCACCCAGGGTGCTCTGCGCGCGATCTCGCGCGAGGCGCTCAAGCGCAAGTCGGGTGCGCGCGGTCTCCGTGCTATAATGGAGAGCATAATGGTGGACTTGATGTACGAAATCCCGTCCCAACCCAATATCAAGGAGGTAATGATCTCGGAGGAGGTTGTGACTCAGAAGGAACAACCTCTACTGGTCTATCAAAAGACCGCAGAAACCGCTTAAGCAGGAGACTCGGGATTCACGGAAATGCTTTTCCGCAACGATAAAAAAGACAACCGCGACCCCTCTTCCAACGAAACCATCCCCTTATTGCCTTTACGGGAACTGATTGTTTTTCCCCACGAGGTTTATCCGATCTTCGTCGGCCGCCAGAAGTCCATCAAGGCGCTCGAAGCGGCAGAGTCCAGCAAGAAGCCGATCCTCCTCGCCGCCCAAAAGGACGCCCGCGTCTCGGAACCCGGGCCCGACGATATCTACTCGATCGGCACCCTCGGCGTGGTGGTGCAGTTGCTGCGCCTCCCCGACGGCACCGTCAAAGCGCTGCTCGAGGGCAAGAAGCGCGCGCGTATCCTGCGCTACGCCAAGCAGGACGAATTCTTCCAGGTCGAGGTCGAGGAGATCGAGGAAGTCTGCGACCGCACGACCGAGGTCGAGGCGCTGATGCGCTCGGTCAACACCACCTTCGACAACTACGTACGGCTCAATAAGAAGATTCCGCCCGAGATGGTCTCCTCGATCGCCGCGGTCGACGATCCCGCCTACCTCGCTGACAAGCTGGTCGGCCATCTGGGCATCAAGCTCGAAGACAAGCAGTCCTTGCTCGAATGCATCAACCCGGCGGAGCGCCTCGAGCGCATCCTGGGTTACATGCGCTCGGAGCTCGAAATCCTCGAGGTCGAAAAACGCATCCGCTCCCGGGTCAAGAAGCAGATGGAGAAGACCCAGAAGGAGTACTACCTCAACGAGCAGATGCGCGCGATCCAGAAGGAGCTCGGCGAGAAGGACGAATTCAAAAACGAGATTCAGGAATTGGAGGAAAAGCTCCGCCAGAAGAAGATGCCGGCAGAGGCGCGCGAGAAGTGCGAGCGCGAAATCAAAAAGCTCAAGATGATGTCGCCGATGTCGGCCGAGGCGACCGTCGTCCGCAACTACCTCGACTGGTTCCTCGCTCTGCCCTGGTTCGAGTACACCGAGGACAAGCTCGACATCAAGGAAGCCGAGCGCATCCTCGAAGAGGACCATTACGGCCTCGAAAAGGTCAAGCAGCGCATTCTCGAGTACCTCGCCGTCCAGACCCTCGTCGGCCAGCTCAAGGGACCGATCCTGTGCCTGGTCGGACCTCCAGGGGTTGGGAAAACCTCCCTCGGCAAGTCAGTGGCGCGCGCAACCGGACGCAAGTTCGTGCGCGTGTCGTTGGGTGGCGTACGCGACGAAGCCGAAATCCGCGGCCATCGCCGCACCTACATCGGTGCGCTGCCGGGCAAAGTCATCCAAAGCATGCGCAAGGCCGGCTCCGGTAATCCCGTGATGCTGTTCGACGAAGTCGACAAGATGTCGACCGACTTCCGCGGCGATCCCTCTTCCGCCCTGCTCGAAGTGCTCGATCCCGAACAGAACTTCACCTTCAACGACCACTACCTCGATTGCGACTACGACCTCTCGAAGGTGATGTTCATAACGACCGCGAATACGCTCGACCGGATTCCGCGGCCGTTGCAGGATCGCATGGAAATCATCCGCATCCCGGGTTACACGGAGGCGGAAAAACTCCAGATCGCCAAGAAGTACCTGATGCGCAAGCAGCGCGAGGCCAACGGCCTCAGCGAGGAGAACATTGAGTTCTCCGACCGCGCCGTCCTGAGCATCGTGCGCAACTACACGCGCGAAGCCGGGGTGCGTAATCTCGAGCGCGAGATCGCTTCGATCTGCCGCAAGGTCGCGGTGGAAGTGGTCAAGACCGACCGCAACGCCCACGTCAAGGTGTCGGCCTCGAGCCTGCTCAAATACCTCGGGCCGCCCAAGTTCCGCTATGGGATGGCCGAAAAGGAACCGCAGATCGGCATGGCAACCGGGCTCGCCTGGACCGAACTCGGTGGTGAACTGCTCGGCGTCGAGGTCACGATTGTTCCCGGCCGCGGCAAACTCACCATCACCGGACAGTTGGGTGAGGTGATGCAGGAGAGCGCGCAGGCGGCGCTGTCGTACGTGCGTTCGCGCTCCGAACAGTTGGGCCTCGCTGCCGACTTTTATCAGAAGATCGACATTCACATTCATATACCGGAGGGCGCGATCCCCAAGGATGGTCCTTCGGCCGGTATCACCCTGGCGACGGCGCTGGTCTCGGCGCTTTGCCGCGTGAAGGTGCGCAACGATATCGCGATGACCGGGGAAATCACCTTGCGTGGCAGAGTTCTCCCGATCGGCGGGCTCAAGGAAAAGGTGCTCGCGGCCCATCGCGGCGGCATCAAGACGGTCCTGATACCGAAGGAGAACGAAAAGGATATTGAAGACATTCCGCAGCAGGTGCTGAAGAACATCACCATGGTCAAGGTCGAGCATATGGACGACGTGCTCAAGCACGCGCTCGTACTCGCCGATCCGGAGACGTTCCTGAGGCCTCATCGGCCCGAGGCCGCACCGCTCTTCGCGGATGACACCGAAGGCAAGGCGCCAATCGTGGAAGAAGGCGAGGAGGACTCGACGGTCTCGCCCAATCTTTCCTGAGATTTTCTATTGGACCAACATGCATCCGGGCGGGTCACCGCAAATGATGACCCGCCCGATGCATTCCTAACCGCTTGACGGAGGTCGCTGGAGCGGGCTCATGACCAAAGCCGACATGATCGAAGGTTTGGCCAACAAACTCGGTCTGAACAAGAACGAAGCCGAGAAGGCGGTTAACATCGTCCTCGACGACATCACCAACGCGCTTAAGCAGGGGGAGCGGGTCAACATCTCCGGATTCGGCACGTTCTCGGTATCCACCCGCCAGGCGCGCACCGGGCGCAATCCCAAGACCGGCGAGTCGATCCAGATTTCGGCCACCCGCTCGGCGAAATTCAAGCCCGGCAAGCAGCTCAAGGATTCGCTCAACGAAACCGCGAGCTCGGCTCAGGCAAGCACGCCCGCCTAAGCTGCGAAGTCGCCTTCCCGAAACGAATTCGCCCTACCCTCTTTTGCGCTCGAGCACCGCGCCGGCTCGCTCATCTATCGATCTGCGCGCGCGGCGCCTGTTATATCTGAAGCGGTTTCGCGGCGAGTGGCTGCGGATCGGTCTCACGGGCGGTTAGCTCAGCGGTAGAGCATCGGCCTTACAAGCCGGGGGTCGCAGGTTCGAAAACTGCACCGCCCACCAATAAAATCAGCGCCCGCCCGGAGCTCGAAGCGGCCGGTGCCTTCTAAGCCTACTCGGATACTGGCGCGACGCTCTCTTGCAACGAGATCGAGTGCTGAACATCCCGGCCTCCGGCCAGCCCTTGCGTACGAACGCCTGCTTGCCGACGAGCCCGAACCCGGCCC
>DASPQS010000147.1:0-3660 GCA_035624865.1 Binataceae bacterium (SeqCode)
CGAAGACGAAGTTCGCGATTTTATCAACGGCACCAAGACGGCCGAATCGCACGGTACGCGCGAGATGCCGATTTGGGGCTACGCTTTCCAGTTCCGGCAAGCATCGAAGGAAACCGGCACGGGTGGCACGCTCACGCAAGCGCAGGTCAACGATAAGATCAACATGCTCGTGAATTACGTGAAGTCGATCCAGGTGAAGTAAGACCCTCGGATCGTTTTCGAGCGGCAGGCTCTCAAAAGTGAAGGACGGCGTCCGCCGAATCGCGGTGGGCGCCGTTTACTTTAACCGAGACGTAACAGTCAGGCGGTTTCGATTCGTTTTAGAGCCCATCGCGTTTGCATAAGATGGCGCGACGGATGAGGCGGGCTCGTCCGCGAGGTCGACGCTACGGATCGCCACAACGCTTCGCGACGGCTGCGTGAATGACAGCCTGGGCGAAGCATCGATCCGCAAATGCCATAGGAGGAAGGATGCGCTCTTGCGTTCGCTCCCGGTTGAGTCTGGGTATCCTGCTGCTGAGCACGATTCTCCTGGTGCAAGGCGTGGCACGCGCGCAGACGGGAATCACGGCGGGTCCGAGCAAGTCGGATATCCAGCACGGAGAACTCGAATTTCGACTCTACTGCGCGCAGTGCCACGGGATGGAGGCGACGGGCAACGGGCCGGTTGCGCGGGCGCTCAGGACCAGGCCAGCCAACCTGCGATTGCTGGAAAAAAATCACGGGGGCGTTTTCCCGGAGCAGGAAATCCGCGACTTCGTCGATGGCACCAAGGATATGGCGGCGCACGGAAGTCGCGAGATGCCGATTTGGGGGCTCGCGTTTCAGTATCGTGGTGGCCCGGTCGGAGACATCCATGGCCCTCCGCCGGCGAGCAAGGCGGAAGTTGATCGCAGGATAGAGCTGCTGGTCGATTACATCAGGTCGATTCAGACCGAATAGCCGGCGTTTTGCGCCGCGGGCGTCGGCTGGAGGATGATGTCCTTGTAATGATCGCGATGAGGAGCGGCTCGCGCAGTCGGGCAAAGGGGCGACCCTGGTGTGAGGGACCGGGCTGGTCCGCCAAGCCGGCCGCGATCGCTGCCGCCGTGCTGTTCGCGACGTTAATGGCGGGGCGCGCTGCCGCCGGTGATGCGCAGTCGGGCGCGCAAATCTTCAAGGCGAACTGTGCGCGTTGTCATGGCGCGAGCGCCAAGGGCGACGGCCCCGACCTGGTCAAGCTGCAGGCGGCGGTTACGCCCGACGATTGGACCGATGGGGAGACGAATCGCGGGCTTGCGGATGACTTCATCGTCTCGATGATCACGAAGGGCGGCAAGGCCAACGGCAAGTCAGCGATCATGCCCGCCTTCGGCGACAAACTGTCGGGAGAGCAGATCCAGGACCTGGTCGCGTTCATTCGATCCGTCGCAAAGTAGAATCGGGCGGCTCAGCCTTCCTGCTCCTTTTCGACGGGCGGGCGGCGTTCCTGCGTGGCTTTGACTTCGGTTGCCTGCCAAATCCTGGTGGCGTCCGCGGGCGCGGCTTCGTGGCCCACGTAGGTCCTGCGGTAAACCCGCAGCAGCGAACCGAAGATCGCGATGATTGCGGGGCCGGCGAAAATCCCGAGGGGGCCGTAGGCCTCGATTCCGCCGGCTAGCCCGAAGAAGAGCGCGACGGTCGGCAATCCGGTGCCATGACGCATCGTGAGCGGCTTCAGGAAGTTATCCACGATCGCGAGCGTGAAGGCAGCCCACAGGACGAGTGCGAGCGCGGCGCCCCAGCCGACTTCGATCAACAGGTAGATCGCCACCGGGACCCAGATAACCGCGGTTCCGCCGATCGGGAGGAGTCCGCCCGCGGCCGTGAGCAGCGCGAGAAACGCCCAATAGGGGACGCCGAGCACGAGGTAGCCCAGGCCGAGAGCGACGCCGTCGGTTAGCGCCGTCAGCATCAGCCCGCGCATCACGGAGGAAAGCGTCCCCCGCAGGGTCTCGAAGACGGCGGCCTTGTCCTCCTCGTGGAGCGGGGTGAGCTCGCGCAGACCCTCGTAGTAGAACTCGCCGTCGCGCAGGAGATAGAAGAAGGTGAGCAGCGCGATGGCGAAGTGGAAGATGAAGCTGGCGAAATTGCTGGCGACCGCGCTGCCGTGAGCGATCACGTAGTCGCTGGTGGCTTTGGCGCCGGAGAGCGCGAATTTCCGCAGCTCATCGTCGAGGCTGATCCCGCGCCTGGCCAGAGAGGCGTCGATCATTGCGCCCGGCTTGGTGGCGCGGATCCATTGGCTTGCCTTGGCGAGACCGCCGGTGGTCGAGAATTCCGAGATGGCGCCGTAAAGGGTCTGGGCCTCGCGCAGCAGCTTTGCCGAAATCCAGATGGCAGGCAGGATCACACCGAGGGCGACTGCGACCGAGATTATCACGGCGCAAGTCGTGCGGCGCGGCAGTAGGCGATTGAGCGCGAGCAGGGCGGGATGAAAGAGGAACGCAAGCAGGATCGCCCAGGCGATCGGGGTCAAAAACGGGTAGAGCACCGCGTAGAGTTCATACGCGATTACGGCCAGCAGGCCGAAGAAAAAAACCACGACGATGCGTTCACGATCCATCGCGAGTAACCGGCGGATGCCGCAGCTTAGCAGAAGGATCGAGACTGTCGCAGAGGCCGGGCTATCCAATCAGGGCGCGAATTCGGGCTTGGTTTGGCTTGGGGTTGTATACGGCCCGCGGGCGGGTGCTAGAAGAAACTTAGCGAGGACTTTGCCGTGGAAATCAACGGGATCGCCCACATCTTTCTCTCGGTCACAAACTTCGACGCGTGCGCGGCGTTTTATCGCCGGCTGCTGCCCTTCATGGGGCTTACGTTCGTGGTGCGCGACACGCCCGAGCAGCTCTACTGCATCGGGGGACGCACCGGCTTCGGAATCGCACGCGCTCGAGCGGAGTTTCGCAATATGCCGTTTAACCAGGGGCGCGCCGGACTGCATCACGTATGCTTCCGGGCGCGGTCGCGCGAGGACGTCGACGCGGTGCATCGGCTCGCGCGCGAACTGGGCGCGAACATTATCCGGGCGCCGGAGGAGGGCGAATGGGCGCCGGGTTATTACTCGGTGCTGTTCGAAGATCCCGACGGCATCCGGCTGGAGGTCAATTACATCCCGGGCAAGGGCCTGCTGGCGAGCGTCCCGCCAACGCAGGAGTGACAACGACGCGACCAACATCTTGCCCGTCAGACGGGTATTACCTAAGGTAGTACCGATGGGCACGATCAAGGTTGCGATCTCGATCGAAGACAAGCTGGTTCGGCGCGTTGACACGCTCGTTCGCAAGAAGCTCTTCCCCAGCCGCAGCAAGGCGATCCAGGAGGCGGTGCTGGAGAAGCTCGAACGACTCGACCATGGCCGGCTGGCGCGCGAGTGCGCAAGGCTCGAGCCGAAATTGGAGCAGGAGATGGCGGAAGAAGGCATGTCGCTCGAGCTCGCGGAATGGCCCGAGTACTGAGGGGAGATATTCTTTGGGCCGACCTGAACCCGGTAAGGGGTCGCGAGCAGGCCGGGCAACGGCCCGTTCTCGTCCTCAGTCATGAGGTTTTCAACGAGCGCTCCGGAACGGTGATCGCGGTGGCATTGACGAGCGAGCCCCAGCGCGCCGCCTTCCCACTCAGTCTCGAGCTCACGGCGAGGGG
>DASPQS010000148.1:0-2173 GCA_035624865.1 Binataceae bacterium (SeqCode)
GCTCTTCGAATTGGCCGACGAGACCGTCGCGGCGGGCGGCAAGATGCTCGTCCAGGGCACCAGCCGCTGGATCAGCACGCTCCTCTCATTCGAAACCACCACGCCCTTCGACAAGGCCGAGGTCTGGCGCGATATCCGCAAGCTGCCGCTCGCCGAACAAGAAGCGGCGCTCCGGAATCCTGAGATGCGCGCCAAACTCGTCGCCGCCGCCCGCGAGCACATGAACCAGCCCTCGCATGCCGTCGGCGCCGAGGCCCGCAGGCCCGACTACGACTGGTTCTTCGTCCTCGACCGGCCGACTCCGCCCTACCGTTCGATCGCCGAGATCGCGAAGGAAACCGGCAAAGACCCCTTGGACGTCATCATCGACGCGGCCCTCGAAAAGCACCTCAAGCAGTTTTTCATCCAGCCCATCGTCAACGAGGACCAGGAACTGGTGCTCGCGATGATGCGTCATCCGCGCTCGGTGGTCACCTTCTCCGACTCCGGCGCGCACGTCTCGCAGATCATGGACTCGTCCATCCAGACGCATCTGCTGAGCTATTGGGTGCGCGACCGTCAGGCCCTGACGCTCGAGCAGGCGATTCGCAAGATCAGCTTCGACCTCGCCTCGTTCTGGCGTCTCACCGGGCGCGGATTACTGCGCGAAGGCTACAATGCCGACGTCGTGATCTTCGATCCCGACACGGTTGGGCCGCAGATGCCGACCCTCGAGTACGATCTGCCCGGAGGCGCCCGGCGTCTCAAGCAGGAGGCCAACGGCATCCTCGCGACCATCGTCAACGGCGAGGTCTTCATGCGTAACAACGAACATACCGGCGCCCTCGCCGGCCAGTTGCTGCGCGGCCCCCTCGCTCAGTAGCGGCCCGTCGCAACGTCAGTCACACAGGGCGGGCGCGAGGTCTACCTCGCGCCCGCCCTCTCTTGTGGGCACGTCCCCGGAACATATCCGGTTGCCCGCGCCCTCACCGGGGTGACCCTTGTATCTGGAAGACAACGTCGCAATATTCTTCGCGCGGTTTCGGCGAAGACAAACTGACAATCACTCGGAAAAGGCGCCGCTATTTCGAGTAGCCCCACCCCTTGCCGCTCATGCCAGCGCGGAGATTTTGTCGCCAGCCGGTCCAGATGCTCTCGTCGCGTATCGGGAACATGGCTAGTTCCGAGTATGCCTGGTCCCCTAAGCGCGGTTGATGCGGTCCCTTGAAGTACTTTGGCCGCGCATCGATATACTTGCCAACAAGCCCGCGCATCGGGCCGTTCGAATCGAGGACAACCACCGGGAATCCGCTCTTGGCCAGGAACCGTCCCAATGGGCCTGCGAATCGAACGAAGTCTGCCACGTCACGGCAATAGATGAGGTAGGCGAAGGATATCACGCCGAACTTCCGGCGTGGCATGAAGACAAATGGATAAGTTCGGTTCTTGGCATTGCAGATCACGCTTATGCATCCGTAGTTTGCATGCGCTACCAGCAATTCCTTCTCGAACGGTTGCAGGTCCTCATCGCGGCAAATGTCCGGCGCGACTAACTTGACGCGAGCAGCATCCGGCGATGCGGATAGTGCTGGCACGGCCGCAAACCAGCCTCGGCAATATCTCACGTACCCCTGCGCTTCCAGTATGGGCAGCGTATGAGGAGCAGGCGTGACGTTAAAGAAGGTTACATCGTTGCGGTTCCGCCCGTGTGAAGTGAGCATCGTCGCGTGGCTTCTGAATGCGGGTTCCACATACCAGCTGGAAAGATTGCATCGAATTCTGGGCTCTCCATTGACCGGAATCGATGAGTATATGTGAAGGCTCACGCCGACCGGCGTGCCGTTGCACTCCAGGAGGTACCCGCTTTTGGGGAATCCGGGCGGCGTGGGATGATCCGACAAGCGCTTGAGTGCGCGCACCCAGTGGTCGCGCGTGCGGTTGCGAAAGCCGTTCGTGAGCAGATTTACGATCCCGTCGTGATCGGCGGTTCTGATTTCACGACAACGAATCCGCGCCTGTGAAACGCTGTGAACGGTAGCCATAGCTTCGCTGCCGGGCCGAGATTGGTGCCGGAATGCTCCTAGCGCTACGGTTTAGGATATCAAGGAGAGCTACAAATAGATATAACTTATATGAAGCGTCTATAGATGAATCGAATTTGTCAAAACTATAATTATGCCTCGCAGGCTAGGGC
>DASPQS010000149.1:0-2428 GCA_035624865.1 Binataceae bacterium (SeqCode)
AGCGCCGACAGCCCCATACGTAAGTTGCTTTTCCTCTCAATTATGGCAGTGGCGATTCTGGTCCTTGTAACGGACGCTCTGGCATGGGTGCGACCGCGCCTCGCGGCCGTTCTACATCATCCTATAGGCACAGCTTTGGGCTATTTGTTCGGTGCGCTGTTAATTGTCGGCCTTCTCGTTGAAGCGCGGGGGCGCACTGAAGTGGCCCTGCGAAAATAACTCACCCAACAGGCCCGGCGCGCCTCGGAGACGGCGTGCAGCTTCAGGCGCGGGCGGTTCCGATAGACGAGTTCAGGTTTTGATCGGCGGATCTGCGAGCGCCGCTGCCGGCGCGAGCTCTTTCGCGGGTTGTGCGGTGGTGACCCGCCAGGCGATGATCGTCGAGAGCGTCATCAATGCCCCCGCGAGCAGATACGCAGCCCCCGGAAGATACAATCCGCGATACGGACTGATGAAGCTTGCAAACACCGCGCTGAACAGCAGCGGGCCAATCATGAAGGCGAAGCCGCGAATGCTGCCGAGCGCTCCCTGGAGTTGGCCCTGCTCGGTCGGCTCTACTTGCCGCGTCATCAAACCCTGCATCGGAGGACCCGACAAACCGCCCATTCCACCGATAGGAATCGCGGCGCAGAAGATCAATCCCGTCGGCGCCAGACCGTAGGCGATGAAGGCTGCGACGTTGAACCACAATCCGGTGAGCATCACGCGGCGCTCGCCAAGCTTCGCGACCAGCGGCTGCACCATGCCGGCTCCGACCAGCGCCGAGCATACCCCGATAGTCGCAATCGCGAGTCCGACCATCCGCGCATTCCACTGATAGCGGTACATCGCGTACAGCACGAAGGTGGTGGCCAGCGCTTCGTGCGCGATGTAGGCGATGAAATTCACCACCGAAAGACCGAGCAACTCGGTATTCGAGCGCAGCAAGGTAATTGACCCGACAGGATTGGCGCGCCGCCATGCGAAGGCAGCGCGACGATCGTGTGGAAGCGACTCGGGCAACACGAACAGACCGTACATCGCATTGAGCAAACTGAGCCCTGCCGCTATCCAAAACGGCAGACGCGGATCGATTTCACCGAATATTCCGCCGAGTGCCGGTCCCAATACGAAGCCGAGCCCGAACGCCGCGCTCAGCATTCCGAATGCCCCGGCGCGATCCCCCGGCGGGGTGACGTCGGCGACGTAAGCGCTCGCGGTCGAGAAGCTCGCCGTAGTAATGCCGGAAATCAGGCGTCCCACGAACAGCCACCATACGCTTGGCGCGAGCGCCATCACGACGTAATCGAGCCCGAGCCCAAAGTTCGAAAGCAGCACCACCGGACGGCGTCCGTAACGATCAGAGAGCGCGCCGAGTACCGGAGAGAAGACAAACTGCATCAGCGCCCACACCGTGCCGAACAGGCCGACGATATACGCCGCACGCGCGGTATCGCCGTGGACGAAATCTTCGACCAACTTCGGCAGCACCGGCACGATCATCCCGAGCGCGAGCATGTCGAGCACCAAGGTGATGAAGATAAAGACCAACGCGGCTCGCCGCGTCTTTGGAGCATCGCCGTTCGCGGACGCCCCAGCCTCGCGCATTTCAGGTTTCATAGCGCACGCGGCTGGACGACTTTCTTCGCCGCCGCGGCCGAGAGACCGGTTTTGGAGCGGCGCCGGTCGAAGCCGCAATTGCGTTGAGTTCCGTTTGAGCTCGAGCGCGTGGCTTTTTTGGCGACGACATCTGGCATCCGTCTTTGAGGATCTCCGCCAGCTCGTCCCAATTGACCTCGTAGTCGAGGCGCACGCCGATCCATCCCTGCTTGCCCATGTAAGGCGGAATGAAAAACCGCTTCGAGTCCGAGCCGACCAGAATTTCCTGGACCATCGCGGGCGCCTTGACCCACACCGCGACGTGGCCGCTGTTGTGATGATTGTTGTCGGTCATCGCGAACATGCTTCCGCCGGTGACGCGAAACGTACACTCGCCCCACGCCTCCTTCTCGAAGACGCCGGGTAAGGCAAGGCAGAGCTCGCGCAACCGCTTTATCGCCGGATTCGAGTCGTCATACATGCGAGGATGTGCCATGGATGTTTCGCTCACTTTATTCTTCGGTCGCAATCTATCAGGTGTTGTTCGGCGTGATGAAGACTCGGTCTGATTCAGGCGTCGCGGCGTTGCCGGTGCATTTTTTCGTGGCGGCGACCGTTTCGCTGGCGGCGGGATTGGTCGGCGCGTTGTGGGAGATTCCGCAGGCGGTCATGTTCTTCTATCAGCCGGGCGTGATCGCACTGGTGCATACCTTCACGCTGGGGTGGATCACCGCGGCGATTATGGGGGTGATGTACGCGTATGTGCCGGCGCTGACGCATCGGCGGATTCCGTATCCGCGGCTCGGCATGTGGCAACTGGCGACATTCGTAATCGGGGCGAGCGGGATGG
>DASPQS010000150.1:0-4387 GCA_035624865.1 Binataceae bacterium (SeqCode)
TTCAGCGGGCGCTGGTGATGACCCCCTCGCTCTCTCTTGAATCTCGCCGGTTGGAAGGTTTGCACGACGGCCCGAGCCGGCGCTGAGGCGTCCGCTCCGACGAGCAGATTTTCATCGAGCAAACGGGCAAGATAGCCGACGAGTTCCTCGTCCAGCACGCGGACCAGCGCGTCGGTCTGGGCCGCCTGGGTTATTTTGAGGAAACCCTCGAGCCGATGCCCGCTGTCATGCTGGCGAATCAGCCGCGCGATCGTGCTCTGCGAAAGTAGCGCGAGCTTCGCTTGCAGCTCACGTTTCACCAGCGCCAGCAAGTCTTCGATCTCGGCGCGCGGTGATGGTGCGCCGATCACAAAGCCGCAACTCGGGCAACGCGGCGTGACCTCGGGCGAAAGCGGCGCTTCGAGGCCACACTTCACGATCCCCCGCTCGAGCACCGCCATCCGGTCCGCGAGTTCCATACTTCCGGGCGCGGCCAGCGCGGCGATCGAGTTGAGCCGCCACAGGGCCTCGAGGTGGCGATGCGTTTCTTTGGCGATTTCGCCCACCTGGTCCATCTCGAGTCGCCACGACTCATGTGCCAAGCGGTAATACTGCACGTACGTCCACTTGAATTTTTGGAAGCGCGCTTCGAGCGCGTCGAACTTGCCCGGCGCTGCGATCGCGACGTCCAGGTTGACACCAACCCTCAGCAATTGGCATTCGGTCTCGAGCGCGGCCAGGCGCCGATCGCGGCCGGGGTCGCCGCTGAGGTCGGCCTGCAAACCTGTCGCTATCAGATACTCGCGCATCGCGCGCAAGCGCGGCACGAATCCGGCAACCAGCGCCAACGCCTCATAGTCCGCAACGGTCTTCATCGCGGCTTCCCGTCGATCGGCGTTGGCACCACATTCGATTAGAGCGTGCGGACCGCCCTCCGCGAGCGCGATGAAATCGGCGAAGTGCCTATGATGGTCGGGCGACAGTCTGCCGCCCGACTCGCGCGCCGCGGCATAAAGCGTCTCACGATTGCGGAACGCTTCTTCTAGCGCGCTCGCCATCGCGTCGCCCAGGCGCTTGAGCTTGGCCCTGAGCTCCGGCAGCTCGTGCGCAGCTGCGAGAGTCGAGTCGAAGCGGCAGGCCAGCGGCAGCGCCGCATTGAAGGCCGCGACTTCGGGTCCGCCCGCCGCACGCGGATTGAACCGCACCGTGCACGACTCCGAATCGAGCAAGATCGCGCCGCGGCTGCGCATCGCGATCGCTCGAATGATTTCGACGATTGTCGGGCCCGCGTTGTGAGCACCGCCCGCGGCGAGCGGAGGCATCCGCGCCCTCAGATCCTCGATTCCAAGCGGCGCGGCGTCCGCACAGAGTTCCTGCAACATTAGTGTGTCCACCACCTGCCGCGCGGTATCGCTCGACGGTCCGTCGAGCGCACCGGCAGCGCCATACGCGAGCCGGAGCGCTGCGCGCCCGGACTCTCCCAATCGCGACTCGGCGTTGGTCCGCGCCGTTGCGGAAAGCATCAGATCGCTCGGATAGATTAGCCGCGTGAAGTCCCTGCGCGCGTGCCACGGAAGCAGGACCTCGCGCACCAGCCGGGCCAGCGGCGCCACGGCGCGGGCCGCGCCATTGAGCGCCCGCAGGGCACTCAGCGAGGCCGGATGGAACGGATAAATCGTGTGACCGTCGTACCCGCCGAGATCGAGTCCGCGATAGGCTCCGTCCACCGCCGGACGCAAGCTTTCGTCCAGATGCCGCGCCCGTCCGATTGCAACCGTCAACACTTCTCCATCCTCGGGCCCGACCGTGAAGGTGGACGTTGCCACGGATGGAGGGTTGCGGCCGGCTGCGATCACGGCCAGCTTTGGATGTTTCAGGCTGGTTGCGAGACCTGCGAGCATTTCGAGTCCCGGCTCGGCTGCACCGATTTTCGCGTCGCCAAAATCGATCGCCACGGTCACAGTCCTGACACCTTGGCGATGCGCCTGGTCCAGAGCCGCGGCCATCGCGTCTCTTCCGCTCAAGCGGCGCCACAATGCACCGGCCTTGTGACGGACGCCGCTCAGTTCCTGGGCGAGCCCCTGAAGCAGAAGCTGTTCGACGTTTCCGGCGCGGGCCTCGGCCCGGATCGCGAGCGTCAGGTTGCGGGCGAGTTCGGCGTCGAGTGTGCCCGCGCGCTGGTTGAGGGCGATGACGTAGTTGAGGAAGTGAGTCTTGCCCGTGCCGGACGGGCCGTCGATCCACAACAGCGCGCCGCGCGCGTCGCTGAGTTGTTGATTGATCGCTTCCCAGGCGCGCTGCGCCGCGCGGGTGATTACGAAACTGGCGACGGCCGCGGCGCCTGGCGCGTTTTCCAGCACCATCCGGTCGGCGATCTCCTCGGCGATTCGAACCGGATCATTAACGGCGGTCTCGCGCGTCCCCCTTTGAAGGCGCATACGCTTTCATATAGTGATCGGCGTCCGCCGTTGCCAGAACAAAGGGGGGCTGCGGGTAGGACGCCCGCAATCACGATCGCGAAACCTGTGGATAGCACGAAAAATCCCGGAGAATTTCTGACCGACGAGATGAATACTTGTGCTACACTAAGCAGGGATTCGTTGGTCCAATTCCGGCGGCAATGAGGAGCAAACGGATCGTACACCCGGCTAGATGACGCCGTCGTCGCGCAGGCGCGCGAGCGCGGCGGCCTCGATTCCGATGGACGCCAAAACTTCGGCGGTGTGCTGGCCCAACGTGGGGGGCGGGGCGGGCGGCGTATCCGCGGCGGCGGACAATTTGAGCGGCGAGCCGAACACGCGGATCTCCCCGCGCGTGGCATACTCGCTGTCGATCAGCATCCGACGCGCTTCCACTTCGGGGTCGGCCACAACTTCCGCGACGGAGCGCACGGGCGCGCAGGGCACGCCGTGCTCGAGCAGGATTTCGACCAGTTCGTCGCGCCGATGGGCGCGGGTCCAGGTGGTGATGATCGCGTCGACTTCATCGGCGATGGCGAAGCGGGCGACATGGTCCCGGAAGCGATCGGAGTCGAGCAGGTCCTCGCGCCGCATCAACCGCGCGACCGTACACCAATGCGATTCGCTGAGGCAGAAGATGAGAACGTCGCCGTCGGCGGCGGAGTAAATGTTCGACGGGCAGGCGTTGCGATGGCGGTTGCCCATGCGCTTGTAGGGTTTGCCCTCGAGTTCGTTGGCAATCAGGCCCGCCATCGAAGGAATGCACATATCGAACATCGAGACTTCGACTTTCTGGCCGCGCCCGGTGCGCCCGCGCTGGATGATCGCGGCCAGGATGGCGCTGGTGAGATGGCTGCCCGTGCCCATATCGATGAAGGTCGCGGGGGTGCGCGTACCGGGTCCGTCGGTGAAGCCGGTCACCGAGATGAAGCCCGACGCGGCCTGGACCGTGCTGTCCATCGCGCCGAGCCGAGCCCAGCGCCCGTCGGAACCGTAACCTTTGCCGGACGCGTAAATCAGCCGCGGGAAGCGATCGCGCAGGTCTTCGTAGCCCAGGCCGAGCGATTCCATCACGCCGGTTGAATAGTTCTCGACGAGGATATCGGAGGCGGCCAGGAGTTCGAGCAGGATTTCGCGGCCGCGCGGATGCTTGAGGTTGAGGGTGACCGACTTTTTGTTCGCATTGAGCATCAGGAAGGAATAGCTGACGCCGCCGGGAGAGGCGTCGGGGCGGCGGAGATACTCGCCGGCGCCGGGCGGTTCGATCTTGATGACCTCGGCGCCGAGATAAGCAAGTTGCAGGGTGGAATAAGGGGCGGCGAAAATCTGGCCCAGATCGATTACGCGGATTCCCTCGAGCGGTTTTTCCATGCTGTACCTGTTTCGTCGAGTCCGCGCAGCGAACGGGCTACGCGCCCAGTTCGTCGAGCAGCGCTTTCGCCTCTATGAGATCGCGCTAGCGGAGCGCGGTTGCCGCGCGGAGCGAGCAGGCGAGCCCGCGAGCTGCGTCAAGACTCCGACTCTAGCCGATCTAAAAGTGCTTTTGCATCTTTTAGATCGGCGGTGTCGAAGCCCTCTGTAAACCAGTTGTAGATTTCGGCGAGCATCGCGCGCGCCTCGTCGCGACGCCCCTGCGACGTGAGCAGCCGCGCGAGGCTCGTCGTCGCGCGCAACTCCCACCATCTGGCCGATTGATCTCGTGCAATTTCAATTGCGCAGCGAAAGCAGTTTCGAGTCTCGGTAGCATTGGAGTGGTGTTGGCTCAGCAATGACTCGCCGCTGAGTCTATATATTTCGGCCTCGTGGGAACGTTCTTCACGTTCCTCGGCGGCAACGCGGGCTTCCTCCAACGCACCGGCTACTTCATCGAACCTCGAGACCCCGATGCAGACTTCTGCCAACAAGGTCAAAAGGTACGGCCTCCCGAGTTCTTCACCTACCGATCGGAG
>DASPQS010000151.1:0-3571 GCA_035624865.1 Binataceae bacterium (SeqCode)
GCGTGATCCTGGTCGACGATCTCGTCGCCACCGGCGGCACCGCCGAGGCCGCCTGCAAGCTGCTCAAGGGCATCGGCGCCGACGTGCTCGCCGCCTGTTTCATCATCGACCTGCCCGACCTCGGCGGCGCGGAGAAAATCCGCAGGCTCGGCGTGCCGGTGCGCACCCTGATTGCCTTCGAGGGGCATTAAAAGATATATCATGGGGTCTCCAGGCCTTGCGTTGCACGCGCGGCGGCGACGCAACGGCCCTTGGTCGAGGACGAAACGATGGCTAGGCTGACGCTGCGAATTTTTATGGCGCTCGCGCTTGCCGCAGCGGCCGCGACGGCCGGCATGGCCGCCGGACACGCGCAAGAGCCGCAATGCGATTCTACCAAAGCAAATTGTCGCTGACCGCCATCGCCACTTCGTAGCGTGCGCGCAGCAAAGCCGCCTCGTCGCCGCGGCCAAGCGCCGCGAGCGCGTCGCCGCAAATTTGCGCGGAAAGCCTTGTCAATTTATGATCGACGCCGACCGATCTTTCCTGCAAGGCGAGTACGTCTTCGGCTATCTGCAATCCTTCTTCGGCGCGGTCGTCGACGACCAGCAGACCGGCAAGGTCGAGCCGACAATGCACCAAGTCGGGATGGGTCTGATCAAACGATTTCGACAGTGTCTTTATTGCTTCACGGTAGAGAGGATCCGCCTCGGCGTATCGACCGGTATTGCGCAATAGATTGGCGAGGTTGTTTAGCCTGACGGCAACGCTCGCATGTTCGCGGCCATGAATATGCTCGCCGATTTCGATGGCCTCCCGGTAGAGCCGCTCGGCCTCCGCGCTTCGACCGGTGTCGCGAAGCAGGTTCGCGAGATTGTTGAGCCAAACGGCAACGTCCGGATGCCGTTTTCCGAGCGCTTTTTGATTATTCGCGATCGCTTCGCGCAGCAGCGGCTCGGCTTCCTCATGCCGTCCCGTCTCACGCAACAGATTTGCGAGATTATTGAGTTGAACGGCAACATCGGGATGCTCGCGGCCGAGCGTCTTCTTGCCAATCGCGAGCACCTCACGCGCCAGCGGCTCGGCTTCCGCGTGACGTCCGGTATCGCGAAGCAAGTTTACCAGATTGTTGATCGGCACGACTGCGTGCGGGTGCTCGCGCCCGAGCGTCGCTGCGCCGATCGCGACCGCCTCCCGCAGGAGCGGTTCGGCTTCGACATAGCGGCCCGTGTGGTGCAGCAGGGTGGCGAGGTTGTTGAGCTGAACCGCTACCTCGGAATGGTTTCGCCCGCGCTTGCGTTCGCTAATAAACAGCGCCTCGCGCAAATGCGATTCCGCCTCCGCGTATTGTCCCATCTGCCGCAGCAAGTTGGCGAGATTGTTGAGCGTGACCGCAACCCTGGGATCATCGCGGCCAAAGGCTTTTTCGTTGATGGCCAGCGCGTCGCGGTACAATTGCGCAGCCTCCGCGTGACGGCCGACGTCCCGCACGAGATTTGCCAGATCGTTGAGCCGGACACCGAAATTGGTATTGTCGCGCCCGACCGATTTCTCATCAATCGCCAGCGATTCGCGCAAGAGCGGTTCCGCCTCGGCATAGGCGCCGCGGCCGTGCAGATAGGCGCCGGCCCTTTGGAGCAACGTCTTGTAAAGTTCTCGTTGATCCGCTCGCTTGGCCAAGCTTTGGCGAAGCCAGAGGACGTGCGGCAACAGCGCCGCGCAGCGTGACCAAAGTTTTGGCTCGCGGTAGGTCCCTTCGGGATGGACCGCGGTCACGGCGTGCGCGAGCGTCCTCAGCAACTGTTGGCGCGCCTCGCCAGTGCGTCTTTCCTGCGCGATTACGCGGATAAGCCGGTGCGGACGAATGGAGTCGGTCGTGACCGACGGATCGCGGTCATCGGCGACAGTTTCGCGCTCGAGCAAAGCAAAGGCCCGCAGCGCCGCGACCGCTTCGTCGAGCCCGTCGTCGGCCAGGGCGGACGCGAACGGGTCGCTGAATTTTTCCCGCGCTTCGGCGAACAAGAACAGTGGGATCGGCTCCGGTGCCAACAGGGACGCATGGACGATCAGGGGTTCGGCCGCGGGATGCAGCGCCGACGCCTCGCTGATCGCGAGCGCGAAGGTCCGTGCCACCGTCTGCCGTTCGTACTCGGCCGGGGCGTCGCGCGCGTTGTCAAGCGTGCGTACCGGAGCGTCTTCGAATCGGCTGTGATAGTTGGCGAGCGAGATTTCGAGCCGTTCGCAAAAGGCTGCCGCCTGTTCGTGGGCGAGCGGCAGGCCGCCGAGCGCATCGGACAGGGCCTCGGCCGCGGCGCGCTGCTGGGAACGGCCGGTCCGCGCGATCAGGTAGTCGGCGCCGATCCTCGTTGGCCACGAGTTGATCTCGACTGGCGTGGCTATGCCGCGCCAAGCCCGCGCGTTTGAGGTGATAAGAATGCGCGCTGGGCCACCGGGCGGCAGGTAAGGCTTGACCGCCTGCGCGTTGGGCGCGTTGTCGTAGATGAGGAGAATGCGGTCGCCCTCCTGCCGCAGGCGCTCTATCACCACACGCAGCGCCGGCTCGTCCTTTTCCTCCGCCGCGACCCAGCCGAGCCGTAGGCCAAGTGCGACGAGATCGGCGCGCATTCCAGACGGGTTCTGCGCCCTGATCCACCACGCGGCGCGATAGTCGCCACGGCGGCGTTCGGCGTACACGGCGGCAAGCGTGGTTTTGCCGACCCCGCGCAGCCCGTGCAGCACCGCGATGACTGGCCGGCCTTCAGCGCGAGCGAAAATATCCGTGATATCGGCCAGGGCGTCGTCGCGCCCCATGAAATGAATGGGCTGCCCGATCGGAATATTGGAAACTTGCTCCGGTCCGGCATGCGCCTTCGCCAATAGATCGAGCACCGTCGACAGCGAAATTTCGGCAACAAGTTCGTCCTTGTTCGTGAACGTGATTTCCGCATAGCGGCCGAGCTGGCGCAGTCGCTCGCGATGAGCCTGCTGGGAGGCTTGCAATTGCGGGTCAATCGGAAAATTGCCGTCGCGCGAGGCTTCCGGTGCGGCTGCCGCGATCAGCAGGACTCTGCGGTGATAGACTGCGAGATAGGCTTCCCACTGGGTATAGGAAAGCGGCGGCTCGCCGGTTTCGAGCGAAGGTTTCAGTACCGGAAGACGTTCGACAAGATCAGGATAGCGCGCTTTTAGCGTTTGCTGCGTCGACGCCTCTGCGAAGGCACCGGTCCGGTCGCCGAGCAGATGAACGACTGCATCGCAGCCCTTGATGTAGTGGTCGAGCTTGTCCAGCGTTTCGGTCCCGGTCGGGATGAAATCCTCCTGGACGTGGATCGTGACGTTCGGGCGTTGAAACTTGCTGCGCAGCGCGTCGCGATAACTGCGAAATTCCTCGCTCACAGTCGACAGGAACAGCCGCACGTGCTGCGTCTGGCTCATGGCATCACGAAGTTGGCGCGGCCAAAGGCCTGCGAAGGAAATCGCAGGCTTGCGGCTATCGCGGCGCCGGTGATGTTGCAGGCGATGTCTCGCGCCTTCCCGCTCAGCGCGGTGCAGTGTCGAAATTTCCGACGATATCCTTGATCATGTCAAGGTC
>DASPQS010000152.1:0-2749 GCA_035624865.1 Binataceae bacterium (SeqCode)
TGGCGACAAGATTCGGATCACCGCCCGAATTCGCTTCCCGCGCGACGACGGCAATCCCGGTCAATTCGATTATCGCGCGTGGCTCTTGCGTCAAGGGATCGCGGCGACGATGTTCGTCGGGCCGCCGAAGGCAAAGCTGCCGCCAGCGATCTCGGTAATCGCTCATCGCGACCCGCTTCCGGCCGCGATGATCGAAAAGATACGCAAACACATCGGTGCCTTTATCGATACCAATCTGCATTATCCCGAGAACGCCGAAATGCGCGCCCTGATAATCGGCGACCGCGGCAGCGTCGATGAGTCCCTCCGCCAGAGCTTCGCGTTGACCGGGATGGCGCATCTGCTGGTGATCTCCGGGCTCCATCTCGGTTTTGTCGCCGCCGTGGCGTTTTTCGCCGTGCGGCTGGCAATGGGCCTGTTCCCGGCGTTGATGGCGCGCGGTTATGCCAACCCGATAGCGGCGACCGGCGCCGCGACCGCGGCGATCGCGTACGCCTCGATCGCGGGCCATCACGTCTCGACCATCCGCGCGCTGGTGATGGTGTTGTCGTACGCGGTTTCGATCATGATCGGCCGCGCACGTGAGTTGGTCGCGAGCCTGGCACTAGCCGCGCTGGTTATCTGCTTCGCGCTTCCCGGCTCGACTGCGGATATCGGCTTCCAACTGTCGTTCGCATCCGTCCTCGTCATCGTGCTCGGGATGCGGCGGTTCGATTCGTGGTGGCGGCGGCGCCACACGAGTCCGTTCGGCCTCAGGATGGAACTAACCCGCGCCAACGTGATCGCCGAGTGGATCGCCGGCTACGTTGCGGTCTCGTTCTGGGCTTTGCTCGGCACCGCTCCGTTGACCGCGCTGCACTTCAACCAGTTCTCGATCGTCGGACTTGTGGCCAACGCCGTCGTCGTACCGATCATGGGATTTGGCGCGGTCATATTTGGCCTGGGCGCTGCGGCGATGAACTTCGTCTGGGCGCCACCCGCGCGAGCGCTTCTATCCGTCGCCGGAGGACTCGCCCATACCGGCACTTACCTCGCCCGATGGTTCGCACTATGGCCATTCGCTTGGAGCCGCATCTTCACGCCGACAATCATCGAGGTCGCGATCGCGTATGGCTTCGTGCTGCTGTGGCTGCAGTCGCCGCTGGATCGCGCGGGCGTTCGCATCATGGGCGAGACGCAAGCCATCGCCTCCGCAACGCGAAGGAGGGCTGGGCGTCGGATCGTAGTCGCGATCCTGGCCGCCGCGCTTGTGGTCGACGCGGCCTGGTGGATCTACCAACGCAACTTCAATCCCGACTTGCGCGTAACGTTTCTTTCCGTCGGCGAAGGCGACGCCGCGGTGGTGCGCTTCCCAGGCTCGCGGGTGATGCTGATCGATGGAGGTGGTTCCTTCTTCGGCGCCTTTGACCCGGGCGAGCGGATCGTCGCGCCCTATTTGTGGGCCAACAAGATAATGCACGTTGATTATCTTGTAGTGAGCCATCCGGATCGCGACCATTTTGCCGGCTTCATCTTTGTCGCCCACAATTTCACACCCTCAGAGTTCTGGACCGGCGGCACCAGCAGTCCGGACAAGACCTACGCTGCTTTGATCGATGCGGTAAGAGCGGCGGGTTCGCGCGAGCGCAGATGCGACGCGTCGTCGCCACCGATGGTGATAGGCGATGTCGCCGTCCGCTGCCTTGGCCCCCAGCCCGGGGTCTTCCAGGCCAAAGACAACAATGCGTCGATGGTGATGGCGCTGTCGTACGGCCGCACGACTCTCCTGTTCCCGGGCGATCTGGAAGCCAAGGGAGAGCATGAACTGATCGCGGCCCGCGCCCACCTGGCCGCCACGATACTTAAGGTCCCACATCACGGCAGCCGAACCTCGTCGAGCGACGCCTTTGTCGAGGCGGTGCATCCTGCCGCCGCCGTGATCTCGCTTGGCTACCTCAATCGCTTCCATTTCCCGGCGCCTGAGGTGCTCAGCCGCTATGCGGAGCATCACGTCAGGGCGTTGCGAACCGACGAGACCGGCGCGGTCACCGCCGATGTCTCCATTGATAGTCTCCGCCTCTGGACCTTCCGCGGCGGCGAGGTTCGCCTGGAGCGAAGGAGTGAAGGATTTCACCCTTAGCAGCAAGCCTCAAATGTGGATAATGGGTGACAATCGTGCGCCCGGGGGCTGGGCGAGCGCGAAGTCTCGCCCTGGACCCGAACGACGGTGGGCGGGCGGTGGCCGCGTCCCGGTTTTGGGACGGCGGTTGACGCCCGCGCGCCGGCTGTGGGAGACTTCGCGTCACCGGTGACAGAAGGGTGCCGCGGGCGAGAGGGCGCGCGGCGTCTGGCTTTTGACTTTGGTTCGGAGGACGTCCATGGCTGAGCAGCAAACGACGCAGACCGAGACGGGCCCGCGCCCGATTTTGCCTATCTTCAAACTTCAACCGAAACCGCATCTGGTGGGGAGCAAATGCTCCTGCGGGGCGATTTTCCTCGACACCAAGCGGCTGGCCTGCTCGAAGTGCGGCGCTACCGGGCCTTTTCAGCAGGTCGACCTCTCGACCAAAGGCAAGGTCTATGTCTTCTCGGTCATCCATCAGTCGTTTCCGGGAATAAAGACCCCGTACGTGACCGCGGTGGTCGATTTGCCCGAAGGGGTGAGCGTAAAATCCAACCTGATTGACGTCGATCCCGAAGACCTCCAGAAGAATCCGCAGAAGGCTTTCGGGATGCCGGTCGAACTGGTTGCCACCCAGGTCGCGACGGA
>DASPQS010000153.1:0-5077 GCA_035624865.1 Binataceae bacterium (SeqCode)
CCTCTTCCTGATCGGCGAGGGCGAGGAGATGGTGCCCGAGTTCCTCGATCGCTACATAGCTCAACGCCCGCAATCCAACGGCGGCGCGCAGCCGCAGGCTGCGCAACTGGCGGGTGTCGAAGGCGCCTACCTCCCCGACTATTTCACTCCCGCTTACGACGCCGCCGGCCGCATCGCCGAAGTCCGCTATTCCGGTCCCGGCGCGCCAGCCGTCAGCCGCAGGCTTATCGACGACCTCGACCGCTTCACCACCGCCTCCCTTATCCTCACGGAGGAATCGGTCTTCGGCGACATGTATCTGGTCGAGGCCAGCCGCGGATGCCAATGGGGATGCCGCTTCTGCGCCGCCGGTTTCATGTATCGCCCGATTCGCTACCGCAGCCCCGAACGTCTCACCGCCGAGGCCAATCGCGGACTAGCGGATCGCCGCGTGATCGGACTCGTCGGCGCCGAGATGGCGAGTGTGCCCGGCGTCGCCGCCATCGCCTCGGCCGTGGCCGACGGCGGCGGCCGTCTCTCGCCGTCATCCCTCAAGGCGGATTGCATCTCGCCCCAGCTCGCCTCCGCGCTCGCCCGCAACGGCAATCGCAGCGTGACCATCGCGCCCGAGGCCGGCAGCGAGCGGATGCGCAAGGTTATCAACAAGAATCTGACCGAACCCGAAATTCTCAATGCCGCCGAGATGCTGGTGGGCGGCGGCGTCGAGAATCTCAAGTTCTACTTCATGATCGGCCTGCCGGAGGAGCACGACGGCGACGTCCTCGAGGTCGCCCGCCTGACCGGGCGCATCCTCGACCGCGCCCGCGGCGCCAAACGCCGCGTCGGCCACGTCACCGTCTCGCTCAATCCCTTCGTCCCCAAGCCGTGGACGCCCTTCCAATGGGACCCGATGGAGGACGCCGCCACCCTCAAGCGCAAGGTCGCGATGGTCCGGGCGGAACTTGGGCGAATCGGCGGCGGCGCCATCGAACTCGACGCCGAATCCCCGCGCGAGGCCTATTTTCAAACACTGGTTTCTCGCGGCGACCGCCGCGTTGGCGCAATCCTCGAACACCTGAGCGCCAAGGGATGTGACGATTCTGGCTCAATATGGCACGAACTTAGACTCGCTGCTAAGGGTGAAATTGTTCACAACCCTTGCCTCCCCGATCCTGATTTCTTCGTCGCGCGCCGCTATGCTCATGACGAGATTCTCCCGTGGGACTTCATTGATCACCACATCCACAAACGGTTTCTGCTGTCCGAGCGCAGAAGGGCGCATCTCGAACATCAGACCAAACCGTGCGACGTGACCCGGTGCATCGTATGCGGGGCGTGCTGAGGAGAGACGAGGAGGCGGAGGAGAAGGAGATGATGCGACCGAGGGAGAGCCGGGTTCGATTTGCTGCCCGGCGGCCAATCGTGCGACGCGTCGGCGCAGCCTCGTTCGTTCTCGGATTCGCGGCATCCGCCGCGATGCTGCTGGTGATTTCGGCTGCGCCCGCGCCCGCGCAAACCGGCGCCGAGTATCCGAGCACGTTGCCCGACACCTCGATCGCTCCGGCGCCTGCTGGCGGCGGTAGCGGTGCCGGAGCGCCCGCGTCGGGTGGCGGCGGGAAAACCTCGACCGTTGAAGTGCCCGAAGGCGGCGAAGAAGCCGCCCCCGAAGAAAGCCCCGCACCGAAAAAGACGGTGCACCCTCGTCATCGCACGACGCATCACGCGATCAAAGCTGCGAAATCAACTCCCGCCGACGTCGAGGACGCAAAAGGAAAGCTGAAGCTCAAGGAAGACTCCTGGGCCTACTCGAGCCCCTCGAAATCCGCCAAACGCATCGAGCAGGTGCGCGCAGGCAAATTCCTTAATGTCACCGGCATCACCAGCTCCTATCTGCGCGTCCAGCTCAAAAGCGGAACCACCGCCTATGTTCCCGCTTCCGCCGTCGACCTTACGCGCCCGACCGACAAGATTTTCCAGCTCACTTCCGACGCGCCTGTGCTCTCCCAACCGAGCCATTACGGCAAGAAGATCTCCGAAGTGCACAAGGGGCACAACGTCCATGTCGTCGGCCTCTCGCTCAATTACATGAAGATCAAGATGCGCGACGGCGTCGAGGGCTTCATACCGATGACCGCGCTCGAGTAGCCGCCCGCCGGCGCTGGACAAGCGCCATCAATTCAGGGAAAGACTGACTGCGACCGGGTCAAATCGGATCGCGCACTGGTGCTCGTCGCCTGGGGATGCAAACGCGAGCGCCCGCGCCTTGGGGGAAATATGACGCCGCGCGAACGCCAGGGATGGTTCATTGTCGCGACTCTGTTCGTCGTCCTGCTGCTGGTCTTCGGCGGCGGCTACAACACCGTGCCCGTCTTCGTGCCGGCTCTGCTGAAGGGCTTTCCCGCCTGGAGCCATCAAAGAGTTTCGATCCTGCCCAGCGTCCTCGCCGCCTCGGCCGGGCTCAGCATCCTGCCCATCGGATGGCTGATCGACCGGGTGGAAGCGCGTGCCGTAATGGTCTTTGGGGCGCTCGCCGCCGGTTGCTCATTTATTATTGCGAGCCGCGCCGATTCACTGGCCCCGATGGTCGCGGCGTACCTGCTGCTCGGCGTCGGGATTTCGGCCGGCACCGTATTGCCCGGCTCGCTCGTGCTGGCCAACTGGTTCACCGCTCGCCGAGGCATGGCGATGGGCATCGCAAACGCCGGCTCGACCACGGGCGGGATGGTGATGACGTTGGTGGCGGGGTACGTGATTCGCAATTGGGGTTGGCGCGCCGCCTATCTGACGCTGGGCACGCCGATGATCGTGGTTGTAGTGCCGCTCGTGTTGCTGATGGTCCGCAGCCGGCCGCCCGGCGCGGTCAAGATGACCGTCGCGCAGGCCGCCGATCAGCTTGAAGGTTTCGAAGCGGCGTCCGCTCTGGGCACGCGCTCGTTCTGGATGATCGTGGTCGCGCAATTCTGTTTCGCCTTTGCCGCCACAGGCACGCTCATCCATATGGCGGCGCACCTCGAGGGACTCGGTTACACCAGCGCCAATGCGGCTCTTGCGATAAGTCTGATCTTCGGGTTTGCCGCGCTCGGCAAAGTGATCATGGGCTTCGCGGCCGACCGTATCACCGCACGAAGGGCGCTCGCCGCAACTTTCGCGATTCAGTCGATTGGGGTCGCCACCGTCTTCGCGGTTGGCCACTCGGGTTTGATCGCCGTCTTCATCGTTGTCTACGGCCTTACGGTTGCGGCTCCACTGATGCTGCTGCCGCTCGTGATCGCCGACTCGATGGGACTCAAGCGCTTCGGATTCATCTCAGGAATCACCGGGCTCGCGCAGACCTTCGGTGCGGCGGTGGGGCCGCTGGCGGCGGGCACGATCTTCGACATCACCGGAAGCTACGCCGCCGACTTCGAGTTGATGATCGTAGTGAACATCGTCGCCGCGCTCGCGACATTATCATGCAGGACCTACCAGGCTGAGTGCTCGCGCCGCACCTCAGTGGTCGAGGCGACGGTCTCGGCCTAGTCGCTGCTCCACCCGGACTTCTTTTCCACCAAGCCGATCTGCCCGCATTATTATTATGATGAGCGTGGCACCGGCCAATTCCTCCCGGTAATTCGCTTTATCTTCGTCCGAACGATTCCAGCCCGTGCGACTTCTAGACTGGGTGTTAGCAAAAAACGATGCATTCTGTTGCTCAGGATGAAAAAACGCTCACGGCGACACTAAATTACATCACTTAACTAAACACATGATGTATAGTCATGCGTAATCGATGATTAGCGCTCGCGGCCAAAAGGTAGGAGTAACGCCAATGGCAAGATTGAATCCTCATCCGGGCGTCTATGGCAGTGGAGATTTCGGGTTTGTAGCGGTTCTCGATCCGCCTTCTCGGAAGGAAACGATCCAGCCGGTCCCCAAATTCGTCAGAAGCCTCGCGACACTCGCCGCCGAAATCGACTGGACGGTCCTATGGGTGATCGAAGCGACCACGATAGTCGCGATGCTCGTGCTCGCCGTACTGATGATCGAGGTTCGTGATGGGCGCAGTCTGGTCTCGCTCGCGATGGTGCTTGCGTATTTCACGATGGCGGCCATTACCGGCGGCTATCTGATTATGATCAAGAATAACTCCTGAGGGATCATTAATGAGTTCGATCATGAACAACCAGCTCTTGGCTCGAATCGCGGATTTCTTCGACACTCCTCTGGATAGGGCATTTGCCAAAACGGCGGATGGGCGCGAGGTCGTCTACCCGTGGCCCTGGCAACACAAGGGTTACATGTTGCCCGACCGCGAAACGGCGCAGCGCCTGCGCGCGACGATGCAATGGTGGGTGCGGATGGCGCTGCCGATCTTCGTGATGTTCGCGATGTTCGGCTTGCCTACTCTCCTCCGCTTCGCTGCCTTTTACCTTGCAGCGTATTATGTGACGATTTGGAGTCAGGTGAATCGCTTCGCGCCGGCCGGCCGGCAAATCGAGCGCCTCGCATCGGAAGAGGAAAATCAGGTCTCGGCGTAATTAGCCGCTACGAATAGCGGAGGTTTCTCATCGCCGCAGGCTGTCGCGGCCTTAGATCTCTTGGCGCCGGGCGCGCTCGCACGCCGCGATGATCGCGCGAACCTTGGCGGGAATGTCGGACGAACGGACGACATCCGTGATAATCGCGGCGGCATCCGCTCCGGCCGCGATCACCTCCGCGACGGTAGCCTCGGTGATTCCGCCGATAGCGACGATCGGCAGCCTGACCGCGCTGCGCACCGCGCGCAGCCCTTCCAATCCGCGCGCATGCGTAACGTTCTTCAACCCTCCCGAATAGATCGCGCCGAAACCTATATAGTCGGCGCCGCCGGACTCGGCCGCGCGCGCCTGCTCGATACTATGGGTGGACACGCCCACGATCTTGTCCGGGCCGACCACCCGGCGCGCAGCCTCGAGCGACAAATCTTCCTGTCCGACATGAACGCCGTCGGCGCCGGCGAGACTCGCGATATCCGCGCGATCGTTGACGATCAGCATCGCGCCACGCTCGTGGCACAGCGCCGCGATCGCTTTGGCCGCTGCGAGAAAGTCGCGGCCGCCGAAATCCTTAAGCCGAAGTT
>DASPQS010000154.1:0-2472 GCA_035624865.1 Binataceae bacterium (SeqCode)
CCAGTGAACCCGATCGCATTGTTCTAAGCTCGCGGGCCAAGTTCGAAATTCGGAGTATCCCGATGAAAAGTGAAGGTCGTGTTGTCGACGCGGATGGCCATATCCTCGAGCCGCCCGACTTGTGGGAGAAATACCTCGAGCCGAAGTATCGGCCAAACGCGATCCGCATTCGCGTGGGCGATGATGGCTACGAATATCTCGAGGTGGCCGGCCGCCGCGCAACCATGACACGTCCGGGCGCGCTTGGCACGCTGGGCGGAATGGGCAAGCAGGTCGAGGAAGCGCGCCGCCGCCGCGAGAAGTTCGTCGGCGAAGGGCGGGCGGCGGAGCTGCGTTACTCGCGGCCGCAGCCTGAGGACACTTATCTCAAGGGCGCCGCGTTCGGCACCATGGATATGAAGGAGCGGCTGCAATTGCTCGATAAGGAGGGAATGGCGAAGGCGTTGCTGTACCCGACGATCGGACTGCTGTGGGAATGCGAAACGATGGATCCGGAACTGTCGGCGGCGTATTGCCGCGCTTACAACCGCTGGATTGCCGATTTCTGCCGTGATTCGGGCGGGCGGCTTGTGCCGATCGCGCACCTGTCGCTGGGCGATCCCGATGAGGCGGCACGAGAACTTGAGCGCGCGGTGAAAGACGGCTGCAAGGGCGCATTCGTCGCTCCTTTCACAATTTCCCGACGTCCTCACGGAGACCCGGCGCACGATCACGTCTTCGCCGTGGCTCAGGATTGCGACGTGCCGCTAGCGATCCATCCGACCGTCGAACCCGTCGTCTTCGGGGTGCATCATCGCTACGACCACTTCGGGTGGGCGGCCTGGTATTTCGATCTGTTCGCCGGCCAGGGCGTAATGCACGCGTTCGCAACCTTCTTCCAGGTGGGTGTGTTCGATCGCTTTCCGCGGCTTCGAGTAGTGGTGCTGGAGTCGGGCGCGGGATGGGTGGGCTACTTCTTCGATCGCGCCGACGCCATTTTTACCGGCACACCGATCGCACAGACCGTACGTCTAAAAGAAAAGCCTTCGCACTACTTCAAGGAACGCTGCTTCATCTCCGCCGACCCAGATGAGCGGACGATCGCGGCGATGATGGCGCACCTGGGCGAGGACAAGTTTTTCTGGGCTAGCGACTATCCCCATCCGGACCATCCGGGGAACTACCTCGAGGAGCTGGCCGGGATGGTCAAGCCGATGACGGAATCTGGAAGGCGAGGAATCCTGGGCGAGAACGTCCTACGCGCTTACAACGTTCTTTAGTCGAAAGAACAGAGCCGGGCGGGCTTTACCGCCCGCCCACTCTATTCGCCCCGACAGACTCCCCACTACTGCTTCGGCGTCGCGGGAACCAACGTCTCGATCCTGATCGGGATCTCGAAGCGCACGGTCCGCGGCATCTTGCACAGCGTGTCGTTACATTCCTGGAATTCCAGCGTGCCCGTGAGCGTGTGATCGCCAGGCGGCAGTTCCTGTTTCAATCGGAGCATGCCAGACGCTTTGAAGTCGCCCTGATAGACGGGCAGGGTCTCGCCCAACACTTCGAACTTGACCGGTGTGGGCTTGGGAAAGGCGAGCGCCTGGCTGGAAATCAGCGCGTCGTCGAACTTGACCGAGGTCGGGGTGTAGCCCTCGGGTAAGGGCCGACCGTAGATATGCCATCCGGGCTCGATCGCGAACTCGACCTCGACACGAAGCTGCTGGCCGCTATAGATACGCGTCCCGGACAGCGTGATCTTCGCCTGAACATCATCCGCCTTTACCGTCACGCCATCGACGGCCGAGCCGAATTCTGTCAGCACAACCCTTCCACCGTAGCCGCTGCCAGCTATCGCACCATGTAGTTGAGGCGGCGCCAGAGAAAGCACCACCGTGGCACAGAGCAAAGCGCGTTTCGTCACCTTATTTGTCCCACCGAAACAAAACTCACGTCGCATTCCAAATTTGTGCGGCGGGTAGTAAAAAAATCCGATACCGGGCCAAATGCCATATGACCGAAGCTGCGAATATGGATCAACTGCACTGGACCTCCGCCTTCGAGCTGGCCGCGATGATTCGCCGGCGCGAAATCAAGCCGAGCGAGTTGATGGCGGCGACTATCGCCCGGATTGAAGCCCTCAATCCGTCCATCAATGCATTTTGCGCGCTACGCGCGAGTGAGGCGATGGCCGAGGCACGCGTCCTCGACGAGAAGATAGCGCGGCGTGAGGAGATTGGACCATTCGCGGGGTTGCCGCTAGGGGTCAAGGACCTCGAGGGTGTGGCCGGCATGGCGACGACCTTTGGCTCGGTGCCGTTCAAAAACAATATCGGGCGCGAAGATTCGATCGAAGTGGCGCGGCTCAAAGCGGCGGGCGCGATCGTTGTCGGCAAGACCAACACGCCCGAATTCGGCTTTACGGCGTTCACGAAGAACCTGATCTACGGCGTCACGCGCAATCCGTGGAACGTCGAGCGCACGCCGGGCGGATCTTCG
>DASPQS010000155.1:0-4399 GCA_035624865.1 Binataceae bacterium (SeqCode)
ATCTTCATCAGCACGTTGATGCCGATGCTCATGTTGGGCGCCATCACCGTGCGCGTGCGCACTGCAAGCTGCTTCGCGCGCGCTTCCATTTCCGGCGTAAAGCCCGTCGATCCAATCACGATCGCAGCGCCCTTGGCGGCGGCGACCTCGAGATGCTCGAGCGAGGCCGCGGCATTGGTGAAGTCGAGTGTGACGGTGTCGGGCCGAGCGATCGATGCGTAGTTGTCTGTGATCGCGACGCCCAGCCGACCCACGCCCGCCAGCTCGCCTGCGTCCTGGCCCGCAAAACCGGTCGAACCAGCCTCGAGCGCGCCAGCCAGCGAATGCTGCTTATCGCGCGCGATCATCGAGACCAGCAGGCGGCCCATCCGGCCACCCGCGCCTGAGACGATAAGGTTGGCCACGGTGGTTACCTCCGTCGAGATCACGCATCAGCGGAATTTCGCGATCGGCCGCGCGCCCAACCGGGTCCCGCTGTCGGCATGCCGCGACTATGCGCTGGCAGCTGGACTCGCTGGAGCCGTCGTACCGGCCGCGCCCGCGGCTGCTCCGCGTGCCGCCTTGAAATGCTCCTCGCACAGGCTCCCGCGATAGCGCTTCTTGCGGCATTTCTCGAAAGTGCAGGTTTTGTAGCGCGGCTTCGGCATCTCGCCGAGTTTCCAGAGCCGGTAATGCTTGCGGCAGTAGCCCTTAGCGATCACTTCGCGCGTACAATCCTTGGCCTTGCAGTTTCCCTTGTTTGCCATTAATCCGTCGATGCCTTAATCCAAAATCAAAATTCCGTCTTGAGCTCCCGGCTCAACAGTTCCTCGACCATAGCGTTTGCGGGCGCCGCTTCATAGAGCAGCCGATAGACCGCAAAGACGATCGGCATCTCTACCTTGAGCCGCTCAGCCAGCTTCCGAACCGAATTGGCGTTGGCGAACCCTTCCGCGATGGGTGCGTCGGGAACCGGCAACGGCATTGGTTCACCGCGCCCGATTCGAAGCCCGAGGCTCCGATTACGGGAGCTGTCACCGGTGCAGGTCAGCACAAGATCGCCCAGACCCGCGAGCCCCGCCATCGTCTCGCGCCTCGCGCCAGCAGCGGTGGCCAGGCGCATCATCTCGGCGAGTCCTCGGGTAATCAATGCGGCGCGTGCACTGGAACCGAGTTCCAGGCCGTCGTTCACACCGGCCGCGATCGCGATCACGTTTTTCGCGGCGCCGCCGAGTTCAACACCGATCACGTCACTGCTGCGATAGACGCGCAGCGTTTTGACGGCAAAGAGATTCTGCACGCGGGCCGCGACTTTGTGCTGCCGGGCGGCGGCAACGATCGCGGCCGGTTTGCCGCGCCCCACTTCCGCCGCGAAGCCGGGCCCCGAAAGCACCGCGATGCGGCCGGCCGGTGGCGCGAGCTCCGCGAGCATCTGCGTCATCGTACAGAGTGAATCCTGTTCGATACCCTTGGTGACGCTGACGATGGTTGCGGAGCGTGGAATCGCATGCGCGATCGGCGTGATGGCGGCGCGCGCATGACTCGACGGCACCGCCATCACCACGGTTGAAGCGTTACCGACCGCCCCGATCCAATCAGCAGTGAGTTCGAGTTCCGCGGGCAGTTCGATTCCGGGCAGATGCGCGAGATTCTCGCGCGCCGCCCTCATCGCGTGCAGTTGCTCAGGACGGCGGGCGCACAGCACCGTCGCATGCGCGTTGCGTGCGAGCAGCACGGCGAGCGCGGTTCCCCAGGCTCCCGCGCCGATAATCGCGACCTCGGCCATCCGGAAGGAGACTCACACGGCCGCGCGCAGCACTCGGTAGAGCGGCTCGAGCTCGCGGAACGCGTCCATCATTTCGCCACGATCCAGGCGGAGCGATTCCCTGACGCTCCATCCGAAGCCGAGGTCGATTCCGCCGGTCTTTTTATCGAGGTTCTCCGCGAGAGCGGTGAAGAATTCCACATCGGCCGGCTGGCCAGCGGGCAAATGCTCGAAGTCCCACTTGTCGTAGCGTGCGATCTTCGTGCCTTTGAAGTCCTTGACCAGTTGTGCGGCACGGGACGCGAGCCCGCGCGCCATCTCGGGGCGCTTGTCGGCTTCTGACTTGACCACAGCGCGCGCATGAAGCCCGGCACCGGAGATGCAGAGGGCGAGATAACCGTAGCGTTTGTAGCCCCTGGGCGAGGGGCCGAAGGCTGCCCAGGTCTCCGGCGGGGGATTCACCGTGCGCCGGGCGTGCTTGGCGACGTGCGGAAAGAACTCGAGGTGGAGCCGGCGTCCCAGTTCGGGCGCCAGTTCGTCACCAAGTTTGAGGAGCCTGGGCCGGACGTGTGCATAGATTTGCTGCATGCGTTCGTTGAAGCCCTCGACCTTGAACACTTCGAAGTCGACCGGTGTGAATCCCAAAGTCGCCACGGCTGATCACCTTCCTGAACTGCGATTGAAAGACACTGTGACCGCAATCTTAACGGGTTTTTGCGCAAACGCTCACCCCGGCTTTTGACCCGCAACGAAGGCTGCTTGTGCCGCTTCCCAATTGCGTCCGTCGAAGTGCGCGGTTGGAAACACCGCAAGGTCGACCCCATCGACGCAGCGCAGGTTGACGTCGATTTTATCCGGGTCCGAGCGCGCGATATAGAAGGATGCGACGCCGCATCGTGGACAGAAATGATGCTTCGCGGTGTGGGTATTGAAGGTGTAGGTCGCGAGGTCCTCCCACGGTGTGAGCAGGCGGAACCGATCGCGCGGAACGATCCAGTGCAGGTAGGCCTTCTTGCTGCATATCGAACAGTTGCACTCGCTGACCCGTTCGATCGGACCGTCGACTTCGTAGGCCACGCGTCCGCAGTGACATCCGCCGCGGTACTTTGCCCGTGCCGCCTGTTGAGCTTCCATGTCATGAATTTGGCGCAGGAGGGCAGCGCCTTGCAACGCGCTGTAACAGCGGCGCGGGTTAGGCTACAACAAAAGTCGCCGCCGATAAGGCGATGGCAGGAAATCCGATGGACCTTAGTGATACTCGGGAAGAAGCGGAATTCCGCGCAAAGGCCCGCAAATGGCTCGAGCAAAACAAACCCAAGGGAATCGCTGATCGCGGTTTCGCACTGGCGATTGACGCCGAGACCGTAAAGCTCCTGACGGAGTGGCAGCGGCGGCTCTACGATGCCGGATATCTGGGCCTCTCATGGCCGATTGAGTATGGCGGCCAGGGCAAGACCATCATCGAAAGCGCGATTTTCAACGAGGAGATGGCGCGGGTGCGCGCTCCAGCCCCGCTCAATGAGCTGGGACTCTCGATGGGCGCACCGACAATTCTCGAGCACGGGACCGAGGAACAGAAGAAGCGCTTTATCAAGAAGATTCTCACGTGCGAAGAGGTCTGGTGCCAGGGCTTCTCCGAACCGGCCTCGGGATCGGACCTGGCCGCGCTGCAGACGCGGGCGGTGATGCAGGGCGACGAATTCGTCGTTAACGGCCAGAAGGTCTGGACGTCACTCGGCCATATAGCCGACTGGTGCATGCTGTTGGTGCGCACCGATTCGCAAGCGCCCAAGCACAAGGGAATCTCCTACCTGCTGGTCGACATGCACAGCGCGGGCGTGACCGTGCAGCCGCTCAAGCAAATGACGGGCGAGGCCGAGTTCAACCAGATGTTTTTTGAGGACGTGCACGTGCCGCGCGAGAACCTGCTCGGACCGTTCAATGGCGGATGGGGCGTGGCGATTACGACACTGATGAACGAGCGGGCAACGCTAGCGCTGGCGACCGTGATGCGCTTTCACAATGTGTTCGAGGATCTGGCCGAATTGGCGCGGTCGGTAATGCGGGCCGGCACCTGTACGATCGACCCGCGCGTGGTCCGGCAGACACTGGCTCAATTCTACGTTGACGTCGAATCGATGAAGTACCTGGCGTACCGGAATTTCTCGCGACTCAAGCGCGGCGGTACGCCCGGTCCCGAGGGTTCAATCTCGAAGGTGTTGTGGAGCGAGCTCAACCAACGGATGAACGAGTTCGCACTCGCGCTGCAGGGACCACGCGCCGCGTTGAACGAAGACTCGGCGCACGTGATCGATGGCGGGCGATGGCAGTACGGACTGATGCGTTCGCGCGGGAACACGATCGAAGAGGGAACGTCGGAGGTGCAGCGGGGAATCATTGCGGAGCGCTTGCTAGGCCTGCCGAAGGGATATTGAGCGCCCTGAGCGGTGATTTTTTTGACAGGTGTGCGTCCGCAACGCGAATTCCACGATCGATAAAGAGCAGAAGCATGAACCCGACCCCTGAGGAAATCGGACGGCGCGTCGCCGCGATCTTGCCTATCCTGGCCGCCAACGCGCAGGCCTGCGTAGAGGCGAGAAGCGTCGCGCCCGAGAGCATGAAGGCGATGGTCGACGCGGGGGTCTTCAGAATCCC
>DASPQS010000156.1:0-4183 GCA_035624865.1 Binataceae bacterium (SeqCode)
ATGCGACCTGCGGTGATTTTCGCGGACGCGAGCGGAGACTTCGCACGCGTCCGCGAAAATCACCGTGTTCAAATTCGATTGTAGCGAGTCGCCGGCGTTTTTGCGCGTTGGGGCGGGGCTGGTTATCCTTGTGCGCACACGTGGCGATCAGAAATTCACCGCTTATCACGCAGTATCTGAGCGTCAAGCAGCGCGTGCCGGACGCGATCCTGTTTTTCCGCCTGGGCGATTTCTACGAGATGTTTTTCGAGGACGCCGAGACCGGCTCGCGTATTCTGGATATCCAGCTCACCTCGCGTTCGAAGGACGGGGTTCCGCTGTGCGGCGTGCCGTACCATTCGGCGGAACCGTATATCGCCAAGCTGCTCAAGGCCGGGATGAAGGTCGCGATCTGCGAGCAGACGGCAGCCGACACGGCACCGACGGGTTCGAGCGCCAAGGGCGGCGCGTTCCAGCTCACCCCCCCGGGCGGACGAGGGGGAGCGCGCGGGCTGATGCCGCGGCAGATCGTACGGGTAATTACGCCCGGCACGGTCGGCGAGGAGACGGTGCTGACCGCCGACGAAAAGAATTTCCTGCTCGCGCTGGCGCCCGACGGCGCCGGCTTCGCGCTGGCCGCGCTCGACGTTTCGACCGGCGAGTTCATCGTCACGCGGATTGCGGGAGTGACCAGCCTGCGCGAGGAAATCGCGCGGATTTCGCCGCGCGAGGTGATTACGCCGAAGAACTGCGGCCAGATCGAACCGATACTGGCCGACCTCCGGGTTCCGGTGACGGCGGTCGACGCCGGCGCTTTCGAGGCGGCCGCGGCGCGCGAGGCGCTGGCGCGGCGTTTCGGTGCGGATCATGGCTCTTTCGACGGCGAACTCGAGGATGCGCAGGCGGGCGCCGCCGCGGCTGCGCTCATCTATGTCGAGGAAAACTTCGGCCGGGAGCTGGCCCATCTGCGGGCGCCCAAAGCGTACCACGCGACCGAGTACATGCTGGTGGACGAGACCAGCCGGCGCCATCTGGAGCTGATCGCTTCGAGCGACGGCACGCGCGCCGGTTCGCTGCTGTCGATCCTGGACGAAACGATCACTCCGGTCGGCGCGCGGACGCTGTCGAACTGGATTGTCTACCCGTTGCTGGAGCTGGAGGCGATACGGGCGCGGCACGACGCGGTCGACGAGCTGTTCGAGCTGGATTTGGGCGGTGAGGTGGCGGACGCGCTGCGCCGAATCGGGGACCTGGAGAGGCTGGGCGGCCGGATCGGGAGCCTGCGCGCGTCACCGCGCGACGTCCTGAAGCTCGGACAGGCGCTGGCGGCGGCCGCGATCTTAAAGCGCTGGCTCGCGGATCGGCGCAGCGAAATGCTGCGGCGGATCGGCGGACGGATCGAGCCGGAGCCGGAACTGGCCGCGCGAATCGACGAGACGATCAGCGACGAGCCGCCGGTGAATCCGCGCGACGGCAACACGATCCGTGCGGGCATGAGCGCGGAGGTGGACGAATTGCGATCGCTGGCGCTGGACGCGCGCGGAGTGATCGCGCGGCTGGAGGCCAGCGAGCGCGAGCGCACCGGAATTCCGTCGCTCAAGGTGCGCTACAACCAGGTCTTCGGGTATTACATCGAGGTCACCAAGCCGAATCTCGAGCGGGTTCCGGCGGCCTACGAGCGCAAGCAGACGCTGGTCGGCGCCGAGCGCTTCACCACGCCCGAACTGAAGGAGCTAGAACGCAAGATTTTGAGCGCCGAGTCGGGCTTGAAGGAGCTCGAGCTTCAGCTTTTTTTGAAGCTGCTGCGCGATCTCGCCGCGCATACCGGCTCGATCCTCGAAACCGGTGCGGCGGTGGGAGAGTTCGACGCGCTGATGTCGATAGCAAAGGTGGCGCGGCGGCGCGGTTACGTGCGGCCCGAAATCGGATCGGGAATGGCGCTCAAGATCCGCGACGGACGCCATCCGGTGCTCGAAACGGGGATGAAGCCGGGCGAGTTCGTGCCCAACGATCTCGAGGCCGACCCGGACCAGCGCCAACTGCTGCTGATCACCGGGCCGAATATGGCGGGCAAGTCGACCTATCTGCGGCAGGTCGCGCTGATCGGGATCATGGCGCAGATGGGCAGCTTCGTGCCGGCGACGGAAGCCCGATTGGGGCTTACGGATCGGGTGCTGACGCGGATCGGTGCGCGCGACGAGCTGCGCCGGGGCGAATCGACCTTCATGGTCGAGATGCGCGAGACCGCGCGTTTGCTCGAGGGGCTGACGGAGCGCAGCCTGCTTTTGCTCGACGAGGTCGGACGCGGGACCAGCACGTTCGACGGGCTTGCGATCGCGTGGGCGGTGGCGGAGTACCTGCACGATTCGACGCGGGCCAAGGTGCTGTTCGCCACGCACTTTCATGAACTGACCGAGCTTGCGCGCGAGCGGCCGCGAGTCAAAAATCTGAGCATGGCGGTGCGGGAATGGGGCGGAGAGGTGCTGTTTCTGCGGCGCGTGGTCGAGGAGGCCGCCAGCCGCAGCTACGGAATCGAAGTGGCGCGCCTGGCCGGACTTCCCGGCAGCATCATCGCCCGCGCACGGCAGATTCTCACCAATTTAGAACAGGGCGAATTGGACGAAAGCGGGATGGCGCGGCTCGCGCGTTCCTCCGAAGGCGGCCGGCCGGCGCCGCAAATGAACCTGTTCGCGCGGGCGGAGAGCCGGGTGCTCGAGGAATTGCGGTCGCTCGAGGTGGAGCGGATGACGCCGATCGACGCGCTCAATGCGCTGGCGCGAATAACGGCGCGACTGCGCGACGGCGGCGAGTAGTTCGAGTCCGCTCGCCGCGTGCGGGACGGCTGATTTGGGTGGTGCGGGAGAGTGAGGCATAGGGCGGCGGCAAGACTTTTGTGCGCGATCGGCTTGGGGCTCGCGATCGCGCTCGTGGTTGAAGCCGCGCGGGCGGCGGTGATCGGCAGCGCGTCGGTCGAACAGCGCAACAACGTCGTCGAGATCCATTTTGGAGTTCGCGGCCGCGGCCTCAAGTGGCATCTGAGCACCCATCGGCAGCAATTGTGGATCGACCTCGATAACACACGGTTCGAGCTGCCTTCGATCGGCGGACGGACGGCGCCGCCGGTCAAGCGAATTGATGCGCTCAACCTAGGCAGCGGCAATGCGCGGCTGGTGTTGGAGGTCAGCGGCAAGACCGACTATGTCGTAGCGCGGATTCCGGGCGAGCTTATCGTCCGCGTCGCGCCGACGGGGGAGGCGCCCGATCTCGCAGAGCCGCTGCTGGCGGAGGTCGAGCGCGCGCGAAATCCGGCGCGAGCCGGCGCGCCGCGCGCGCGCGCCAAGAGCCAGGATGCACTCGCCGTGGCCGCGGTTCCAAGGATCGATGCGGGTGATTCCGCCGCGACTGCGCCGAGCGGAGGAAACGCCGGGCCCGATCACGTGCAGACGGCGGCGCTGACTCCGCCGCATGCGGCGCCGGGTGCTCCGCCCCATCCTTCGGCGAGCGCTCCGCTCGTGGTAATCGACCCGGGTCATGGGGGGCGCGACCCCGGAACCGAGGTGGCGGGCGCGGTCGTCGAGAAGGATGTGGCGCTGGCGATCGCACGAAGTCTCGCGAGCAGGCTTGCGGCGCGCGGGTTTGAGACCCGGCTAACGCGCGATGACGACACCTTTCTAAGCCTGGCGGAGCGGACAGCGATAGCGAATCGGGCGCGGGCCGACCTCTTCATCTCGATTCATCTCAATTCGAGCCCGGATGCGGGGACGGCGGGAATCGAGACCTACTACCTGAACAACACGACCGATCGGGCGACGATGCGGCTGGCTCGGATGGAGAACGAGGTTGCAGGCGGCTATAGCGCGCAAGGGCAAGCCGACTTAAACTACATTCTGAGTGACTTGCGTCAGGGCTATAAGGCCAACGAATCAGCTTCTTTGGCGCGAATGATCGAGGCTGAAACCGCGGCGGAAATCTCCGGTTCGCTGGGGCTTAGAGTGAACGCGCTTGGGGCAAAAAAGGGCCCGTTCTACGTGCTGGTGGGGGCCGAAATGCCGGCCGTGCTGGTCGAATGCGGGTTTTTGTCCAATGCCGGCGAAACCCAGGAGCTGACCACGCCGCGCTATCAGCAGGCGCTTGCCGACGGGATCGCCGACGCCGTGGTCCACTACTTCAACGCCGACGCGGCGGTGGGAAACCTGTGAACGAC
>DASPQS010000157.1:0-3721 GCA_035624865.1 Binataceae bacterium (SeqCode)
TTGCTGCCGCCCCCCTGCGACGAGTTCACCACCATCGAACCCTCGCGCAGCGCCACCCGCGTCAGTCCGCCCGCCAGCACCCGCGGCTTGCTTCCCAGCAGCACGAACGGACGCAGGTCGACGTGCCGCGGCGCCAACGCCGGCCCCTTGCCGTTCTCGCCCCCGGCGAGCGTCGGATGCACCGACAGTTGGATCATCGGCTGCGCTATGAACGCCGCGGGGTTGCGTTCAATCCGCTTGCGTGTCTCCGCCAGTTCATCTTCGCTCGCTCGGGGGCCGATCACGACACCGTAGCCGCCGGACGCCCCGGTCGGCTTGATTACATAACGTTCGAGGTCGCGCAGGACCGTCTCCTTCACCTCGGGATCGCGCAACAAATAGGTCTCGACGATCGGCAGGATTGGCTCTTCGCCCAGGTAGTAGCGGATCATCGCCGGCGTGTAGGCGAACACTGCCTTGTCGTCCGCCACACCCGTCCCGATCGCGTTCGCAATCGCCACGTTTCCCGCGCGGACCGCCGCCGTCAGCCCCGCTACTCCCAGCAGCGAGTCGGGCCGGAACACCACCGGATCGAGAAAGTCATCGTCGATCCGGCGGTACACCACGTGAACCTGGCGCAATCCATGCACCGTTTTCATGAAAAGCTTGTGCTCCGCGCACAGAAGGTCCCGCCCTTCCACCAGCTCGACCCCCATCTGCTGCGACAGAAACACATGCTCGAAGAATGCCGAGTTGTACGGACCCGGCGTCAGCAGCGCCACCGTTGGATTCGACACTCCCGCCGGCGCGACTTCACACAGGCTCGCCAACAGGTCCGCCGGATAATTTTCGACGCTGCGCACCCGCAGCGCCCGGATCAGATCCGGCATCAGCCGCGTCATGATCACGCGGTTCTCGATCACGTAGGAAACTCCCGAGGGCGTGCGCAAATTGTCCTCGAGCACGCAGAAGCGTCCGTCCGCGTCGCGCACCAAATCGATTCCCGCCACCGTCACATACACGCCCATCGGCGGCTTAATCCCCGCCGCGGCGTGCCGGAACTGCGGCGAACCGACGATCAGATCGCGCGGCACCAGCCCCTCCTTCAGGATGCAGCCTTCGCCGTAAATGTCCCCGATAAACGCGTTGAGCGCGCGCACCCGCTGAATCAGCCCCGCCTCGAGCTTCGCCCACGTCTGTGCGCTGATAATCCGCGGCACCGGGTCGAACGGGAAAATCCGCTCGCTCCCCGCCTCGCTGCCGTAAACGTTGAAGGTCACGCCCATCCGCTCGAACATCTGGTGGGCCCGGCTTCCCAGTTCGGCCAGCCGCGCCGATTCCATCGCGAGCAGATAGGCGGCCACGCGCGCGCACTCCGGACGCGGCCGGCCGTCCCCCTCGAACATTTCGTTCATCGGCAGACCAGCGGCCGATGCTGCCTTCCAATCCGGCATCGCCCTGCCCGCGTCTTGTGCATCCATCTTTGTGCGCCTGTCGAAAGCCCGCGAATTTTTCTGATCGGCACGGACGCCAAGAGGCTTCAGCAATCCCCATGCCTCGGACGCGACGCGCGCAGAGGAAGTGCTCAGAAATAGACTGGCGGCGGCGCAACGGCGCCATCGGCCGCCGCCGTCTTCTCGAATAGCGTTTGAACCGCGGACCGGGGAGGCGTGAAACCTCGCCCGAATCAAAGACGCGCTGCTAGAACTCGGCCTTGAACGAGTCGCTCAGCCCGTTCGCGTACGAGATCCGCTTGGGCGCGATCCGCATCATCCTGAGTGCCGGATTCCCGAAAAACGGCGCCTCGAACGGATTCTTCTTGAGGAATATCGCCTTCAGGTTCTCGAATTCCGCGCTGTCACGCGCAACGTCGCGCGCCACCCCCTGGATCGACGCGCGCGCCACCTCGAACGTCGGGATCTTGCCCACGTCGCGCGTATCGACCAGCACCGTCGCGCTCGGACGCTTCATCAGGTTCTGATACTTCTCGGCGGTGTCGCCCATGATAAAAATCAGGTCTGCCGCATCGGTCTCTGCAAACGCCTGCATGGTCCCCGTCGGCCATTGCTCGCCCTGCGTGATCAGCACCGCGACGTGTTCCTGCGCCAAAAGACTTGCGACTTTCTGCTTCTGCTCGGGAGTCAGCATCGATTCGATCCTCGCCTTATAGCAACATCATTTTTCGATTCGCAGCCGCCATCCCGCGTCGATCGCCTTCACTTCCGTCACCGCGTAGCCCTCGGCCTCCGCCGCGCGCGGGATATCGCGGGTGCCGCGCGGATCGTCCAGCAACAGCTCGAGCACTTCGCCGCGCACCATCCGCTCCAGCCGCACCTTGGCGTGCGCCCAGTTGAGCGGACATTTGACGCCGCGCAAGTCGAGATACCTGACCGCGCCCTCCGAACTCTCCTTCACCATCGCGATAATGCGCCCGGCCGGCTATTTCGCCGCCGACAGCCGCTGGTAGCGGCTCAAAATCTGGCGCATCACGTCCTCGCTCTGCGCCCCGACCAGCGGGTAATCCCCGACGAAGAACGTCGGCACCCCGCTCACGCCGCGCTCACGCGCCTCGATCGCGTTATCCCGCAACCGCGCCGTGTAACGGTTCGATTCGATCGCGAGGTTGAGCTCGTCGCGATCGATCCCGACCTCGGCCGCGAGCCTCGCCAGCACGCCCTGGTCGCCGATATTCAGCCCCTCGTTGAAATACGCCCGGTAGACCCGCTCCTCGAACGGCTCGCCCTTGCCGCACTCCTGGGCGAACTCCGCCGCCTCCAGCGAGATTCGCGAGTTTGTCAAAAGCTCGGGCGGCTTCATCGTGAAGCCCGTGTTCTCCGCCATCGCCTGGATTCGCGCCCAGATCGCGCGGCGGGTCTCCGGGTCCATCCCGCGCCGGTATTCCGAAGCCGGCATTCCCTCCGCCGGCCATTCCGGATGGATCTGAAACCCCCGCCACTCGATCTCGAGGTCGAACTCGGGCTTGAGCTTGCGCACCGTCTCGAACCCGATATAGCAGAACGGGCAGATAAAGTCCGAGAACATCACGAGTTTTAACGCCATGGCGGCCTTTGACCTCGACTCAACTATACGACGCCGCCTTCCAGCCGGTCAAAACAGTGTCAGGGGCCGCTCGCTGCGCGTCCTGCGACGTTTCGCGCGCTGAGCCCGTCCTTGAAGTATGGTAACGTATATGTTACCATAATCATGGTTGACGTTCGCGAATACCTCGATGCTGAGGGCCGCAGTCCTTATGCGGCATGGTTCGCCAGCCTGGGCGCGGAGGCAGCTGCCAAGGTGGCAACCGCTGTCGTCCGCATTTCGCTGGGCAACTTCTCGAACGTCAAGGGCGTGGGTTCCGGAGTCTTCGAATACAGGCTCGACTTCGGCCCCGGCTATCGTGTTTATTTCGCCAAGGACGGCGAAACCCTTGTCATTCTGCTTGGCGGAGGGACGAAAAAGCGCCAGCGGCGCGACATCAACGCCGCACTTGCCAACTGGCAAGATTACAAAAGAAGAAAGTAGGAGACGCCGTCATGCCGCTGACCCGCGATTTCAAGCAGACCATTCGCGCCCGCGTCGAGCGCGATCCGAAATTCCGAGCGGCGCTTCTCCGGGAGGGGGTCGAAGCCCTCCTTAGCGGAGACCTGCCCACTGCGAAGACCATCCTCCGCGATTATATCAAAGCGACCGTGGGCTTTGCCGATCTCGCGCAGGCCACGCACATTCCTTCCAAGAGCCTGAT
>DASPQS010000158.1:0-4865 GCA_035624865.1 Binataceae bacterium (SeqCode)
GGATCGGGACGTGGGCGTGATTCCACCGCGAGAGGATCACAATGGCGCTAGCGCCGATAATGTAAGAATGATGGATGCCGGCTATGTTCGGTCAGATGAGCGAAGCGGTATCTGGCTCTGGATAGGTTGAAAACAACGGGCCGCGCACGTCCGGACTATCGATCCGGCCCGTCGCGCGGCCCGCCCCCTCTTGCGGACCCAGCTCGCTGCCCGACTGCCGGATAGCGGGCCGCTCCGCGCCTCCCCCCAACCAAAAGCCGCCGCGAAGGCGATTAGCTCTGCGTCTCGGTTTCGACCGCGCCGCCGACAGGCGATGCCGCTCTGAACGTTTCGGCCAACTGTTCGAATTGGCTCTGGAGCTCGGTCGCCGACTCGAACGCGCTCGCCAGTTTGAGCAATTCGAGTTGGAATTCCCTTGCTGGCTCGAGCGATCGGCTTAGACGGCCCAGATGAATCTGGAAGGCCTCCGAAAGCTGAAACAACTGCTGCTGCAAACCCTTCATCGGTTCGAACGTTTGCGCCAGTTCCGCCAATTGATTCTGGAACGACCGCATCGGCTCAAACGATTGCGCAAGCTGAAAGATCTGTCTTTCGAAATTCCGCAGCGGCTCGAATGATCGAACCGCGGCCTGGCTGGCCCGCTCGATCGGGGCAAACATCTTCGCGAGTTCGCCGAACCGATCCTCAAAATTTTTGGTCTGTTCGAAAACTTTCGCCACCGCGCTGGCCAGCTGATAGGAGGTGTTCGATTCCATCGCCTCTTCCTCGGGAGCAGAAGCAGCGGCTTGTTTGACATAATGGAGAACGGCCCTGCCCACGCTGGTGGCGGGCTTTTCAGCCGGCAGCTCTGCAACGCCCCCCTCGACGAGCAGGGCCTCCGTCGCAAGCTCCTCCGATTCCCCGACCTCCGCCTCGAGCATAGGTTGATGCACTAGCGGGGGTGGGCTCGAGTAAGGCTCGTTCAAGCTGCGCCGGTAGACCGAGTTGCCCGGACCGGTGGTGGGCATCGGTTCGAGAAGCCGCTTTCGGAGTTCTTCCAGCTTGAGATTCACATTCTGCCCCCAAAGAGCGTGTTCCTACGTGCGGTCCAAATCAGCAAGACGTGTTCCATCGGACTCCATCAGGGAGCCGGGCTGAAAATGAGGCGAAAATCAGACCCTTCTTTGCTTGACGCCCGAAGCAGCTTTGCGATGCCTGATTAGGCTCACGGCTTCCAACTATGCGTATCACGGGTGCCACGCGTTCCGACGGCTAAGACCTGAATAGCCATGCACCGTCAGCCGAAAGTTGCAGCCGTGCTGCCAATGTCGCTGTAGCGCAACAACATGAGGTGGCGACAGAAAGGTGACCGACACCAAAAATAGAACTGTGTTTCGGGACATCCTCGATTGCGCACGCACGAACCCAACTTGGGGGACGACGAGCGGTGTCATCCGGCGCGAGTTCCTCCGGCGCCGCCCCTACTTCGACGCCGGGCCGCCGCAAGACAACTTCCTCCTTGGGTGATAATTTGAGGCCGCCTCGGGGCGCCCGCCGCCCGGAGCCTTTCTTACGCTAATGGAGGCCGCCCCAACCGCCACTGCCGAGCAGCAGCCGCAACTGGCTCATACCGCCGAGGCGGCGCGCAAATGGATCATTGCGGCGTCCGTCATCCTTTGCACTATCCTCGAAGTGCTCGACAGCTCGATCGTTAACGTCGCCCTGCCGCACATGCAGGGCAGTTTCTCCGCGACCGTCGACGAAGTCACCTGGGTGGTAACGACCTACCTGGTCGCCGCCGGTATCATGATCCCGACTACCGGATGGATCGCCGGGCAGTTCGGGCGCAAACGCTACTTCCTCATCTCCATCGCCACTTTCGTGATTTCCTCCGCGATGTGCGGCGCAGCCCAATCGCTCGACCAGATGGTTGCCTTCCGTTTTCTCCAGGGAATCGCTGGGGCCGCCCTGCAGCCGCTTTCACAGGCCATCCTGATGGAAACCTTCCCGCCCAACGAACAGACACTCGCGATGGCAGTGTGGGGGCTGGGCCTGATGGTGGCGCCGATCATGGGTCCCACCGTCGGCGGCTATATCACCGACAACTGGAACTGGCGCTGGAATTTCTACATCAACGTTCCGATCGGAATCGCCGCCGGCTTCATGGTCTCGACCTTCGTCCACGATCCGTCCTACCTGCGCAGGCTTAAGGGCAAGGGCGCTGCCGACTGGCTCGGCATTGTCTGCCTCGTGCTCTCTCTGGGGCTGGGCGAGATCGTGATGGACCGGGGCGAACGCGCCGACTGGTTTGCAACGCCTTGGGTCTGGTATTTCTCACTCATCGCGGGTGGCGCCTTCCTCATTTTGATGGTGCACGAGTGGCGTACGCCCGAGCCGATCGTCCAGGTCCGGATCCTCAAAAACCGCAAGTTCGCCATACCGACCCTCCTCCTCATCGTCCTGACCTTCAGCTCCTACGGGATGCAGATCTTGAATCCGGTTTTCCTTCAGGAACTTCTCGGCTACACGGCCTGGAAGGCGGGGCTTGCAATGGCGCCGCGCGGCCTGGGCGTGATGTCGGCGATGTTTCTGCTCGGCGGGATCGCCCGGCGTGGCTTTGACACTCGTCCGCTGGTAGCCTTCGGCTTCGTCCTGATCGGCGTGTCAACCTGGTCCCTCGGCAGCCTCAACCTCAACATGGCAATCTCGAACTTCATCTGGCCCACCATGATCCAGGGCGTCGGGATGGGCCTGGTTTTCCCGAATCTTTCCGCCGCCGCCTTGAGTTCGATTCCACGCGAACAGATGGGCTACGCGGCGAGCCTCTATTCGATGACGCGCAATGTCGGCGCTTCCATCGGAACCTCGGTGCTGACTACCGTCCTGGTGCGCAAGGAACAGATCCAGCAGAGCCATCTGGTCGAGCACGTCTCCGTCTTCGATGCCTGGCGGTTGAGCCAGCGTTCCGTCAGGATGCCCGGCTCGATCCATTTCAACTACATGGGCCAGCTTGTGACCGGACAGAAGCAGGGGCTCGCGATGCTCTACGGCTCCGTGCTGAACCAGGCGACCATGATCTCGCTCAATGAAATCTACCGGATGCTCAGCGGCGTGATGGTGGTCGCTATCATTATGTGCGCCTTGTTGCCACGCGCGCAGGGCAGGGCGCCCGCCGGTGGCCACTAGCCGCTGGCTGCCGAGAAGCCGAACTGTTCCCTACCCGACGTGGAGCGATACACAACGAGTGACCTCTTATCTCCGGGTGAGTCGACGATGCACTGCCTGAATTGCTCGGCTGAAAATCCCGACGCGCGAGCTTTTGTATAGAATGCGCGACTCCGATTAAGCGCCTATGTCCGCAATGCGACTCCTAGAATCCACCCGCGGCTAAATTCTGTGCGCAATGTGCGACGCCCTTGAGCGGAGCCGCGATTTCGCAGCCGCTGAAGGCGCCTGCGCAGCCAAACTCTTCCGGTATTCGCGTAACGCTCGATAACCCCGCGCCTCCGACCACCCCTCGACGAACTACACGCCTAGACCCTCATTCGGCCACCTTGCCCACTATCCTCTGATACCTTAGCCTTAATAGTGTGACCCAACGCGTCTCTTGCAATCGTCCGGAGCACCGCCCCTGACTGCGCTCCCGTCCGCTCCAGCCCTCTTGTCGCCCTGGCGGGCTTCGTGAAAAAGCCCCTCGGAGAATTCGAACTGATTGCCCGCCTGTGCGCAGGATTGCCGCGCAGCCGGCGCACTATCCTTGGACCCGGCGACGATTGCGCGGTCCTCGCGCCCGCCCGCGTGCCCCAGCTCGTGACGATCGACTCGATGGTCGAGGGTGTCCATTTCAAGCTCAACTGGGGCACGCCCGAGGCCCTCGGCGCGCGCGCCCTGACGGTCAACCTGAGCGATACCGCCGCGATGGGCGGAGAGCCCACCGCTTGCGTCGTCAATCTCGCGATTCGTCCTGGCCTCGGCCAGGCTTTTTTCGACCGCCTCTATCGTGGTTTACGCAAGGCAGCGGCCGCGGCCGGCGTCGATATCGTCGGCGGCAATATCACGCGTGCCGACCAGCTCGCGATCACCATTGCTCTGCTCGGCGAGGCCCGCGGCGGCTTGCTGCTCAGGGGAAACGCGCGGCCACGCGATGCGATCTATGTCACCGGCACGCTCGGTGACGCCGCCCTCGGATTGCGCATCCTCGAGGGTAAGCTGCGCGCCCGAGGCACGGCCCGCAAATTCCTGGTCGATCGTTTCCTCAACCCCGCCGCCCGCCTCGAGGCCGGCCGCGCTCTCGCCCGGACGCGTCCCGCTCCCGCCGCAATCGATCTGAGCGACGGTCTTTGGCAGGACCTCGGCCATATCCTCGAGCGCAGCCGCGTCGGCGCCGAAATCGATGCTGCGGCAATTCCACTCTCGCCCGCCTATCGCGCCGTCGCCGGCGGCGACACCGCGTTCGCGCTTGGCGGCGGCGAGGATTACGAACTGCTTTTCTGTATGCGCCCGCGGCTGTCCGACGCGGCGCTGACCCGCCGCCTTGGTGTAACGGTGCGCCGGATCGGTACAATTGTGAGGGGGGACCGCGCGATCCTGCTCGGTGAACGAAAGGGGGGCTCCGTTCCTCGGCTCACCGGATGGGACCAGTTGCGCGCGCGATTGAACCAATGATGGTGCTCGTCCCGATTGCGGTCGGGTTGCTGTTGCTGATGAGTGCGACGCTCGCGGCTTCCGAAACCGCGCTCTTTGCCCTCGTTCGGATGGAGCACACGCGCGAACGCCTCGGCCCTGCCGTCCAACGCGCGCTCGACCGCCTGCTAGCGCGTCCGCTCGAATCGCTCATCGTCATCATCGGCCTCAACGAAGCCGCCAACGTTTTCGCCGAATGCCTC
>DASPQS010000159.1:0-2988 GCA_035624865.1 Binataceae bacterium (SeqCode)
GCGCGCCTTGCTCGCCCCGTGTCATCACCACCTGCTTCACGCCGCGGCGGATGAGCTCGCGTGCGACTTCCGCCGCCTCGACATCCGACTCGGGCGGAAGCCCGGCGAGTAACTTTGCCTCGACCTCGTTCGGCGTCAGAATATCCACCGTCCGCAACGTCTCGGCGGGCAGCGGCCGGACCGGCGCGGGGTTCAAGACAGTGACGGCGCCGTGGGCGCGTCCACGCGCCATCGCTTCCCCGGCCGCTTCGGCGGAAATCTCGAGTTGTGTCAGCACGACGGCGGCGGAGTCGAATGCCGCGTCGCATCGCGCCACTTCCTCGCCGGTCAGAAGCTCGTTCGCGCCCGGGTCCAGCGCGATGCAGTTTTTCCCGGTGGCCGATTCCACCAGAATGAAGCCTACGCCCGTGGGCTCGCCCGCCGCCAGACCGACCCACTCGACGTCGATCCCCTCGTCGCGGTAAAGCCGCAAGGCCATTTCGCCGAAAGCGTCTTTGCCGATCTTGGCGACGAAAATGACGTGCGCGCCCAATCTCGCGCACCCCACCGCTTGGTTGGAGCCTTTACCGCCGTAATCTACTCGATAGCCGGTCCCCAGCAGCGTTTCGCCCGAGGTCGGCAAACGCTCGACCTTCATCGTCAGCCCCGTGGCGTAACTGCCCACCACAACTATGCGAGGAACGCTCAATGCGGTCACCTTTCCTCACCTCAGTGGAATCTCCGTCGTCCGTGGATTCTTCCCCAGGATTTCGGCGAGCCGGGCGGGGTGGCGCGTGATGATCCCATCCACGCCATCCAAAATCTTGCGCCGCATCAGCAGCGGCCTCTCGACGTCCCAGACGAGGACGCGGAACCCGAGGCGATGGGCACGGCGAATAAATCGCCGCGTCGCGAAGGCCCAATGGGGCAGAAGGCTGGTGGTGCCGACGGTCGTAGCGCGCCCCAGAGCCAAGAGCGGCCGGGTGAAGTCGAGCCCCAACGCCATGCTAGGATCCAGCTGGCCAACGCGCGCCACGGTGGGCAGATCGAAAGAAATGACTGTGGTCAACGGTGCGACCTTGGCGCGATAAATCTCTTTCAAGACCTTCTCTTCGAGGCCGAGGTACCGGTATCGAGCTTGCTTCAGTTCAACAAAGGCCCGGCAGTTCCGTTTGCGGACCCATGCCAGAACTTCCGCCAGCGTCGGGATCTTAAGGCCCGCGTAGCGAAGGCGGGCCCGGGCCGGGTATCGCCGGTTGAACCAGGAGCCCGCGTCAAGCCGTTTCAAAACGCCAACCGGCAGCGCGGCGACGCGACCGTTTCCCGATGTCGTGCGCTCCAATCGCGCGTCGTGAATGACCACCGGCACGCCGTCGGAAGAAAGATGAACATCGAACTCGATGCCATCCGCGCCCTGGCGCAGCGCAAGCTCGAATGCCACCAGCGTGTTCTCCGGCGCCTCGCCGGCCGCGCCGCGATGGGCGATGTTCAGACAATGATGAGCGCTGAGCGATGGATACGGAATGGGGACCTCAAATCGCCGATGATCGGTAGCAGAATGATGCCGCCGAGGTCTTCACTTCATCGTGCACACCTTTTCATCTGTCATTATTCTCCCGCCGCCCGATCTTGTGCCGCCGCGTACGAATAACGCGAAAACGCCTCGACCTCTGATCGCCGGCGCACCTCGCTCCAGCCGAATCGTTTTGCAAAGATTTCGGCCACGGCAGGCGCAGCGTCGCGAAGTTTGCTCGGCGCAAGCCAGTTCAGGCCGGAGCGGCGCAGGAAAAAGTCTTCCACGTTGGTCGCCATTTCGTGGCCGATGGCGAAATCCACCTCTGCCCTCAGCAAGGTCGGCGAACCTGGCAGGGGCTGTGCCCGGGATTTGTCGGCGAGGACAGGTTGGAGCACCTGCGCCCATCGACTCCCGTAAGTCCTCACAATGCGCTCGGCAATCGGGTATGGGACATCAAATTTCGCCACGGCATCCCAGGCCGCGTAATTGATGAAGATGTCGAAGACCCCGATATGACCTCCCGGCAACGGGACCTGCCGAGTCGGGCGACCGAGCTTGGCCGGGCCGGCGACCGGCCCCATCTCCGCCAAGATCAAATCCACGAGTTTTTCCCCCAAGGCGCGGGCGGTGGTGAGCTTCCCGCCACAGACGGAGATGAAGTTCTTCACGCGCGCGTCACGATGGAAGCGATGTTCGCGCGTGTTCGCCGAGGGGCTACGACCGGGCTGGAGAGCGAGCGCCCGCAAGCCCGCAAAACTGCCCACCACATCGCAGGCGCCGAGCGGACGACGGAGCACGCGGTTCAGTGCGTTCAGCAAGTACTCGATATCGGCGCGGTCAGGGTGAACCGACGCCGGGTCTCCGTCGAAATCGGTGTCCGTGGTTCCCAGCAAGGCGTGGCCGTGCCAGGGCGCCATCACGAAAATCCGGTCACCGGGTAGAATCGCGGCGAACATGGCGTAGGGCCCTGAGACCGGCGGCAGAACGATGTGGGTGCCTTTGGCCAAGCGAACGCTCTTCGAGCCGTCGAAGCCGGGAAGCAAGGCGCGGATGTGATCCACCCAAGGACCTGTCGCGTTCACCCAATAGCGCGCGGCGATTTCGTGCCGCCGGCCCGTGAGCCGGTCCTCCGCTTCGGCGGTCACCACTTCCGCGTTGTGTCCTCCGCCTCTGCCGGAGACTGAGAGCGCGCGAATCTCCGTGTAGTTCAAGATCACGGCGCCGTGGTCCGCCGCGCCGACGACGTTTTCGAGCGTCAGCCGCGCGTCATCTGTCACGGAGTCAAAATAAACCGCTCCGCCGCGCAGGCCGTCGGGGCGGAGCGCGGGAATCCGATGCAGGGCTTCCGCGGGCGCCAGCATCCGGTGCCGGTCATTGCGTCCCAGGTTGCCGAGTAGATCGTAAACCGTGAGGCCCACTCGGATTTTGAAAGGCGAATACGGATCGCCCTGGTAAATGGGCAGCAGAAAGGGCACGGGGCGCGCCAGGTGGGC
>DASPQS010000160.1:0-4983 GCA_035624865.1 Binataceae bacterium (SeqCode)
TTCCAAGCGTGCGCCGGGATTCACGTCGGATGGGCGATATCGTTGCGCGGCGGCGGGCTGGTCGCGCCGGCGATCCTGGATACGGATCAGCGCTCGCTGCCAGAATTGATGTCACAGATGCGCGACCTCGTTCAGCGCGCCCGAGCCGGCGGATTGCGCAGCTCGGAGCTTGCCTCTCCGACTGTCACCGTCACCAGTCTCGGTGATCGCGGCGCCGAGACGGTGATGGGGATTATTTATCCGCCGCAAGTCGCGTTGATCGGGTTTGGCATGATCGGCGCGCGGCCATGGGTGGTCGAAAATCGCGTCGAGCCGCGGCCGGCGGTGACGGTCAGCCTCGCGGCCGACCACCGGGCGAGCGACGGGCATATCGGCGCGCTGCTCTTGAGCGCAATCGAGCGGCTATTGCAGGAGCCGGAAAAGCTATGAGCGACACGATCGATAAATCGATGATCTGCGAAATCCTCGGCTCGATTGCGCCGGAGGCTGATTTTTCGACCTTGGGCGGCAGCGAAGACCTGCGCGAAGCGCTCGATCTCGATTCGATGGATTTTTTGAACTTCGTCATCGCGCTGCACGAGCGCACCGGAATCGATATTCCGGAGGTCGACTATCCCAAACTCCGCACTCTCGACGGTGCCGTTCTCTACCTTTCCGCCCGGCAAGGCTAAAAAAGGCGACGGCGCGCGTTCGCCGCGATCTTGAGGTAAGGCGGCGGCACGACCCGACCATTCGGTCGTTGAGGGGGCTCCGGGCTCGGCGATACGTTCGGCCGCGAGACGCGCGCGGATCGCCGCGTTCAGCGCACGATAGAATGCCAGCGGCTTTTCCGGCGGCTCGTCGCCGGTACGCTCGCGATGGCGTCGAATCGGGGCGCGACTGGCGTTTCGGATAGGATTGCTTGCTCCGTCGCTGTGGTCACGGCGGTGTGTCAATTGCGGATAGGCCATCGCCCAGCCAGTCACCTAAGTATGGAGTCGCTGCTCGCGACGCCTGCGTCCTTCGCGGCGCAAGAAGCGATCGTCTATGTTGGCCGAAAGGAACAGGGAGATACCCGTGCCGAGAGCGCAACCGGAGCCTTCCGAGGGTCCCGACGTGTTCGAGAGCCTCGCTGCGGCGCGCCCGCGGCTGATGGCGACGGCGGCGGCGATCGCCCGCAGCCGGCACCTCGTCCAACGCAACGCGACCGCACGGCTGTGGCAGCAGGAGATAGCCAATCAGGCCGACTACATGCTCTGGCTACCGCCCCTGACCCCGAACTCGGCGCTCGACCCGCAGGAAGCCAATGCATCGGCGCTGCCGCTGGTCCGCTCCTCCTCGTCTTCCACGGGCCCGGCAGCGATGCTCGATATCGCGCGGCGTTTTTGCCTGCGGATACAGGTGCTGGCCATAACCTGGTTCCTGACCGATGACACCCGCTACCGCGACCGGGCGAAAACGGAGCTTCTCGCAGCCTGTGCGTTTCCCGATTGGGCGGGCAATGAATTTCTCGTCACCGCCGAGTTTGCCTTTGGCGCGGCGATCGGTTTGGACTGGCTTCACGATTCTCTAGACGACGGCGAGCGCGCGCAGGTCGCGTCCGCGATCATCGACAAGGCAATACAACCCGGGCTCGACCAGTTCGCGGCCACGCCGCCCCCGCCGCAGCACTGGATGACGGCGCCGACCAACTGGAACCTGGTTTGCAACGGTGCGCTGATGATCGCCGCCCTGTCGGTCGCCGAGCAGGACGAGCGGACCGCACAGCTCTTCGCGCTTTGCCTTCGATCAATTCGCTTTGGATTCGAGGGATACAATCCCGACGGCGGATGGGTAGAAGGACCAGGCTATTGGCACTATGCCACCCAATACGCGATCTACTTGCTCGCCAGCTTGGCGACGGCGCTTGGCAACGATCTCGGACTCGATGCGTCCTGGGGACTATCGCGGACCGGGCTGTTCCGGCTCCATGCGGCGGGCCCCTCGGGTAAGCTGTTCAACTTCGCCGACAGCGAAGAGCAGCACAGCGGTGGGTATTGGCTGTTCTGGCTGGCCAAGCGGTATGACCACCCGATCGACGCCTGGATAGAAAAACACAGAGGCCCAGTCCATCCGATGGATCTCTTGTGGTTCGATGACACGACGCGTCCGCCGTCTCGTCTGCCGCCGGCGAAGAGATTTCATGGTCCTGAGGTAGCCATGCTACGCGGCGGATGGAACGAGGCGGATACGTTTCTCGGCATCAAGGGCGGCGCCAACGACTCCTGCCGGCATGCGCATTACGATCTTGGTAGTTTTGTCCTCGACGCGCTCGGCGTCCGCTGGGCCGTGGATTTAGGCCCAGACGATTACGGCCTGCCCTACTACTTCTCGCCCCTCATGCGGTCCGAGTACTACCGTACCAGCACAATTGGCCACAACACGCTCGTCCTCGACGGTCAGTGTCAGCCTGCGACCGCCGAGGCGCCGATCATTCGGTCGCGCTTTCGCGAAAATCTCGCGCTCGCCGTGATCGATCTGTCGGGGGCTTATCCGGCCACCGTCCGCGCGCTGCGCGGGTTTGCCCTGATCGCTCGCCGGCACGTTCTGATTGTCGACGAAATCTGGCCCAACGCGCCGGTTCAAACGATCGACTGGCAGATGCACACCAGGGCGCGGGTGGATCTCGCCGGTCCCATCGCAACGTTGACCCGCCCGCCGCAAGACGGCGGCGAGGCATTACAGTGCTACCTGAGGCCCCTCGAGTCGAGCGCTGGACGCCTGTCTGTGCTTCCGGCGTCTCCTTCAGGTCCCCCGGGGCAGAACTCGAACACCGATTTTGTCAAACTTGTGCTGCGCCTCGAGAAGATCGCCCGACCCGTACGCCTTGCGGTGTTGATCTCGCCGGATTTGGAGGTTTGCGCGCGCGCCAGGCTGCCCGCCGCGGTGCGGCGCCCACTGATCGAGTGGGCGAAGCCCCTTGGCCGGTCGCACCATCGCTGACGCACGCGCCGAACTCATCCCGCGTCGTCCACGACGACGCGCAGCCCGGACAGCAGCAGCTCTCGGTCCTCCGGATTGCGCAGCGGTGTGGCAGCCGGCATCAACAGCGGGGTAATCGTTCGCAATCGGGCGATGATCGCGCGCGCCTCATCGAGCCGCCCCATGTGGACATAGCTCGCGGCAAGCACCCGGTAGGGGTGCGGATAGCCCGGCTGCTCCTGGATCGCCAGCATCAGCTTCGCTGCCGCCGTCTCGAACTCGTGCTTGAAGAAATAGGCCTCGCCGATCAGGCTCAGCGGGCTACCCGTCCGGTCGCGCGGACTGAGCCGCAGCGCCTTCTCGCCATGCTCAATCGCGCGGTCGGGCTGTCCGGCCCAGAGCCAGAGAACGCCGCCCAAGAACCAACCGCGCGCGAAACTCGGGTTGAGCGCTAGAGCGCGATCGACCAGCGCCGTCATTGTCCCGACATCCTCGCCAAAGCTGGCGAGGACAAAAGCGGCGTTCACAAGAGTGCTCGGGTCGTCCTTCTCCACGTGCACCGCTTCCCGCGCCAGTTCGATGCCCTTGCGACGATCGGCCTCCGGGTCCTCGGCCCACCCCTCCCGAACCAGCCGCATCTGGCACAGCCCCGCCAGCGCGAGCGCCGGACCGCTGTGCGGATCGACCGCGATCGCCAGCTGCAGCAGCTCCCGAGCCTTGAGGATCCGCTCTCGGGTTATCGGATAATACGTTGCCAGCGCCTGCAGATAGAGGTCGTAGGCGGTCAGATCGTGCGTCGGCCGGCCGGCCGAGCGCCGCCCCTCGACGGCTTGCAAGGTGGGTTCGATGACCCCAGCGACGCTGACGGCCACCTCATCCTGCAAATTGAACACGTCTTCAAGCGAACCGTCGAACCGGTCGGCCCAAAGGTGCATGCCAGTCTCGGTATCGATCAATTGGCCGGTGATCCGCACCCGCCCGCCAGCCTTGCGGACGGATCCTTCGAGCACGTAGCGGACTCCGAGTTCACGCCCGACGCGCTTTACGTCGACGGCCTGACCCTTATAGGTGAAGGTCGAATTGCGCGCGATGACGAAAAGCCAGCGGATGCGGCTGAGCGCCGTGATGATCTCCTCGACCATGCCGTCGGCAAAATATTCCTGCTCCGGGTCGCCCGACATGTTCTGGAACGGCAGTACTGCGATCGAGGGCTTCTGCGGGAGCGGCGGATCCGGCATTGACGCTCCTCCCGCCAGCACACGGTAGACATGGACGGGCTGCGCGATGTTCTTAAGCTGCTGATCGCCGAGATCGACGACCGGGAAACCGAGTGCACCGAGGGTCTGGGACAGCACCGCCTGCGAGACACAGATGCCGCCCGGTTCGGCTATCCCCTCCAGCCGGGCGGCGATATTGACGCCGTCGCCGTGGATATCGCCATCGCCGACAATAATGTCTCCGAGATTGACGCCGATGCGCCAATCGATCCGCCCTTCGCCGGGCTCTCCCGCGTTACGTCGACCAATCCCCTCCTGCCACTCGATCGCGCAGCGCATCGCGTCGACGATGCTGTGAAATTCAACGAGCAACCCATCCCCGGCGGTGTGCACGATGCGGCCTTTGTGCTTGCCGATCATCGGGTCGATCAGTTCGGCGCGCATGGAATTGAGGCGGCGCACCGTGCCCTCATCATCCGCTCCGATTAGCCGCGAGTAGCCAGCGACATCGGCCGCCAATATCGCCGCCAACCTCCGCTCTGACCGCTCCTCGCTCATCCGGCGGATTCCCTACCAGGGGGTCCAACGTAGAGTATTACGAAAAACGAACTTAACGCGAGAGCCGGGCGGACCCGCGGCGTTGGCGCGCCACGATCGCAACCGAACGAGTCTCCTTATCAATGGAGAAAAAGGGCCGGTTCGGAGCATGAAGAGCGCTCGCCACCGCTCGGGCTGGGCGTCCGCTGTTGGTTGGTAAAGCGACATTCGTTGGGGCGGGCAGCAAAGAGCAAGAGGCGCCGAAAGCGGTTACACCGATGGCTTGGAG
>DASPQS010000161.1:0-5511 GCA_035624865.1 Binataceae bacterium (SeqCode)
ACCTGGATAAGCGCTGGCTGCCATCGGCAACCGAAAGCTCCTCCGCCGCCTAAACTGAACGTTCAGCCATTCAACTTCCAAATCAGCTCGGGAAGCGACCAGTATCAGATCGAAGGCGCGATCGCGCAGCCTCCGGGGACCGGCCGCCGGCCGCCCTGCTGGTCCTCAATGGCGACAAGGGCAATGCCCGCGATTGCATCACCCGCAGCGGGACCTTTGTGGCCATGGGGCTGGACGTCGCATGCATCAGTCTGCCCGGATACGGCAAGTCCTCAGGACCGAGCCGTTTTGTGGGACCCCCGTCGGTCGACGCAGCGCGTCATGGACTCGACCTGCTGACCGCGCGGTCCGACGTCACCCCGAACCGGCTGGCAATATGGGGGCTCGGCGACGGTGCGGTCGCGGCGGGATTGCTGATGGACTCGGATACACGGCCGCGCGCGGTGATTCTGCAATCCGGCGCCTATGACATGTTGAAGCTCTGGCCCGAGGCGGCGCTTCGAACCAAGCTTTCGATCCTGCGCCAGGTGTGGCCGAGCAAACGCGTGCTGAAAGAACGCAGCGTCGTCGAGCATCTGCCGGGCAAGCTGGATTGCAGCGTGCTCATCCTGCATGGCCGGCGCGACCGCAAGGTGCCAGTCAAGCAGGCCGAACAACTGGCCGCGGCGCTGACCAAACGCGGCGCACACGTACAGACGTACTATTTTCCCGAGGGTTCGCATGAGCTGGGGGCCAGCGTCGACGCGCCCTTGCGCAAGTTTCTGCGCGACAATCTGCTGCCTTCCGATACGGCGTCCTGAGCGATACTTCCGTTGTTTGCTAATCCGGGCGACTGCAACGCGACCCTCCGGCGCGCTACACTTGCCGCTCGATGGCCAATGTAAACGTCTCCCCGGGGCCGCAATTTCTGGTCGGTACCGCATCGTGGACCGACCCGACCCTGGTCAAATCCGACCTGTTCTATCCGCCGGAGGTAAAGACCGCGCAGGAACGGCTTTGCTTCTATGCCGAACACTTCCGCACGGTTGAAGTCGATTCGAGCTACTACGCGCTGCCGTCGGAGCGGAATTCGCGCCTGTGGGTCGAACGGACGCCCCCAGATTTCGTTTTCAACATCAAGGCATTCGGATGGCTGACGCAACATGCCGCCGACACCGCGCGGCTGCCCAATGCGATCAAGGAGATCCTTCCCTCGGCGCTCGTGAGCGAGCGCCGGATCAAAGACCCTCCAAGCGAGGTTCTGGCCCTTGCCTTCCAGATGTTCTGGAGCGCGCTGGGGCCGCTGCGCGACGCGGGCAAGCTCGGAAAACTGCTGTTTCAGTTCCCGCCGTACTTTACATATCGGAAGGCCAACCTCGACTATATCGCCAGCCTCGAACAGAGGATGCCCGGGGCGCCAATCGCGATCGAGTTCCGCCATCCGAGCTGGCTTGAGGAAACGCGCCAGGCCGACACGATGAGATTCCTGCGCGAACACGCTCTGACTTACGTTTCGGTCGACGCGCCCGCCGGGGTCGGCGCGCCGTCGATCCTCGAGGCGACCGGCGCCGACGCCTACGTTCGGTTCCACGGACGCAACCGCGAGAACTGGTTCAAGCACGATATCGAAGTCGCGGAGCGCTACAAGTATCTTTATTCCGAGCGCGAGTTGGCGGATTGGGCGAAGCGGCTTAAACAGCTGAGCGGTGTCCGCCGCGCTTTCGTGATTTTCAACAACTGCTATCGTAACTTCGGCATCATGAACGCAACCACGATGAGCCAGATGTTGTCGCACTAGCGGGCATCCGATGGGTACACTCCGCCTCTATCAGTTTTCCACCAGCCCCTTCTGCGCCAAGGTGCGCAAGATCCTCGACTACAAGGGTCCCGCCTACGAGCTGTTCGAAGTCGATTACCTGGAGCGCAAGGAACTGCTGCTCGCTTCAGGGCAGATAATGGTGCCGGCGCTGACGCTCGAGAGCGGCGAAACGATTGCCGACTCCGACCGGATCGCGGCGCGGCTCGAGGAGCTTTATCCGGAGCCAACGATTTTTCCGCCCGATTTGCGCGGAATCCACCTGGCGCTCGCGCGCTACTTCGATAGCGAACTCGAAGACGCTCTCTTTCGTGCGGCGGTGCCGGACGAGATTGCGCATTATCGCCGCCAGGGACGCGATCGCGAGGCGTTATGGCGCCTGCTGCGGGAACGCAAATATGGCGTTGGCTTCTGCGACGCGATGGTCAGCGAGAATCGCGCGAATATGGACCGGGTGCGCGAGATGCTCGCGCCGCTTGACGATTCCCTGCGCGAGCGCGCGTTCCTGCTGGGGCGGATCGGCTACGCCGACTTTGCTCTTTACGGCCAGCTTTACTACCTGGGATTTACCGGCGAACTGAAGATTCCTTCGGCACTGGCGAATCTGCGCGCCTTCTACGGGCGCATGGACCGCATTTCCTCGGTGCCGGATCCCAACGCCTGAATCGGTCACGGCGAGACCGGCGCCGGGCCTTACACTAGTTCCGATATTGCCGCGTGCAGAAACCTGCAAAAGAGCGCGCCGCTCGAATCCAGCGCGACGTCGTAGAGCGACGCCGTGCGGCCCGGAACAAACATTTGGTGCCCCTCATCAAGGAAGGCATAGCAGACACACAGCGCCAGCGCCGTATAGGGCCGTCCATACAACGGACCCCGGATCAGCAGCCAGAACAGGATGCCGTAGTTGGTGAAATGAGCGGCCTTGCGAATCATCATGTGCATCAGTCCGATCGTTGCCGCGGAAGCTCCCGGCAAAAACCAGCGCAGGATCGGTTCGATGATTCGCGACGTGTCGACCGCGCTGAATATCGACGTCGAAAAGATGAAAAGGATTACTATCCAGAAGACGACCGGCAGCCACTGCATCCACTTCGCTTCGGATGTCTCGGCTTGCCGGATGCTATCGCTCTGCACGTGATCGATTCTCCATCGAGGTCCGGTCCCGCCTGCGCTTGGGAAATTCGCCGGGTGTTAATCGCGGAACCAGGATCAATTTGTTTCGCGCCTTTCGCAGGCGCAACCTTTTAATTGTCGCTGCCCACCCGAAATCATTCAAGGGTTACAGGGCAACGGCCGATCGTGGGCGATCCGGACAGCCGGGATGGAACTTGCAATGATCGCGGGCGTCGCGGGTTCAACCCACGCTATAATCGGGCAATGGATCGTCCACTTCATATCGCGAAGGCGCAGCCGGCCCCGCCGTGCAGCGTGGTTATTTTCGGGGCCTCAGGCGATTTGGCGAAACGCAAGCTGATACCCGCACTCTACAATCTACAGGCCTGCGGACAGGAGGTTCATCCGCAGAATTTTGCAGTGCTCGGCTTTGCTCGCCGGCCGATGACGCTCGAGGAGTTTCGCGAAGGCGCGCGCGAGTCAGCCGCCCGGTTCTCACGGCTCGAACTCGAGCAAAATTGTTGGAACCAGTTCGCCGCCCGGCTCGGCTATTTATCCGGCCTCGACGAGCCGGACGGTTTCGCCCGGCTCAAGGCCCAGCTCGAACAGACCGAGGCCGCGCACAACCTTCCGCCCAACCGGGTTTACTATCTGTCGATCCCGCCCGAGGCGGTGCCCGAATGCGTCGAGCGGCTCGACAGCGCGGGGCTAATCGCAAAACCCGGCGCGGCCAACTTCACCCGAGTAGTGGTGGAAAAGCCCATCGGTACCGATCTCGCAAGCGCGCTCGCAATCAACCGCATCCTGCACAGTCATTTCGACGAGTCGCAGATCTTTCGCATCGACCATTACCTGGGCAAGGAGACGGTGCAGAACCTGCTCGTGCTGCGGTTTGCCAATGCGATTTTCGAGCGGATGTGGGGCGCGCGCAACGTCGACCATGTGCAGATAACCGTGGCCGAAAGCGAGGGGGTGGGTTCGCGCGCGATGTACTATGACCCGGCGGGAGCGCTGCGCGACATGGTGCAGAACCATATCCTGCAATTGCTCGCGCTGGTCGCGATGGAGCCGCCCGTCGGCCTCGACGAGCAGGCCATCCGCGAGGCAAAACTGAACGTCTTGCGCGCCTTGCGCCCGATCGGGCCGGGGGACGCGCATGCACTGACCGTCCGCGCGCGCTACAGCCCGGGCATCGTCGAGGGCGAACCGGTGCGCGGCTACCTCGAGGAGCACGGCATCTCGCCCCGCTCGCGTACCGAGACTTTCGTCGCGCTCAAGCTCTGGATCGATAATTGGCGATGGGCCGGGGTGCCTTTTTACGTCCGCACCGGGAAACGGATGCCCGCGCGGGAGAGCCTGATTTGCGTGCAGTTCAAGGACGTGCCGCAAATTCTCTTCAATCGCGCCGCGCAACTGCCGCCCAACGCGCTTACGATCCGCATCCAGCCGGACGAAGGATTTTCGTTCGAGGTCCTCGCGAAGCAGCCGGGGCTCGACGTCGCCGTCCGGCCCGTGCGGATGAACTTGCGCTACGAGAGCGAGTTTGCCGGACCTTCACCCGACGCCTATGAGCGGCTCTTGCTCGACGTGATGGCGGGCGATCACACGCTCTTTGTCAGCGCCGCTTTCGTCGAGAAATCGTGGGAGTTCGTGCAGTCGATTCTTGACCAGTGGCAGCAGGACCCCGCGATGCCGCTCTACCAGTATCCCGCCGGGACCGTCGGCCCCGAGGCGGCCGATCAAATGATTCGCGCCGACGGCCGCGCCTGGCGCGATCTGTAACGTTCCGCCCGCGCCTTGCCTGCGAAAGCGGTAGCGACGCCGCCGGTCTCTGAGCTAACGTATCGCAGGATTGTCGCGCCCGCCGCACAATCCCAACGAAGGCAACTCCGGTGAACGCAGCCAACGACAAAGTTGTAATCCTGGGAGCCAGCGGCGTGATGGGCTCGACCGCGGCCGCGGTCTTTGCCGGAGCCGGCTATCACGTCACGATGCTGGCGCGCGACCTCGACAAGGCCCGCCAGGCCTTGGCTGTAACCAAGAATGCGGCGCGCGCCGAAGCCGTGGCCGAACGCGTCACGCTCGGCGCCTACGACGGCGATCTGGCGCGCACGGCCGCCGACTCGGCGATCATCTTCGAGGCGCTCGCGGAGGATCTGGCTCTCAAGCGCGAATTCTTCACGAAACTCGATTCCTGCCGCCATCCCGATTCGATCGTCGCGACGAATTCCTCGGGACTCTCGATCAGTGCCATGGCCGACGGGCTGAGCGCTTCGTTCCGCCGCCACTTCTTCGGCATCCATCTCTACAACCCTCCGCAAATAATCGTCGGCACCGAACTGATTCCCCATCCCGAGGCCGACCCTGCGCTCACCGCGCAGCTCAGGCAGATGCTGGTGAAACGCCTGGGTCGCAAGGTGATCGTTACGCGGGACCTCCCGGCATTCGTCGGCAATCGGGTCGGCTTTCGCGTGATGAACGAGGCGGCGCAGCTCGCCGAATTGCACGGCGTCGCCTTCGTGGACTACGTGACCGGCCCGCACACGGGGCGTGCGATGGCCCCCTTGGCGACGGTCGACCTCGTCGGATGGGACGTTCACAAG
>DASPQS010000162.1:0-3127 GCA_035624865.1 Binataceae bacterium (SeqCode)
CGAATTCTACGATTCGCCCGATCTGTCCCGCGCCGACGAGCGCCGGCGCATCGGCTTGCGCCCCGACCTGCCCACCGGGCTCGTGATGTTCGGCGGTTACGGCTCGAGCCGGATGCTGACGGTCGCCCGGCGCCTGGCTGAATCGCGGCTCCCGACGCAACTCATCTTTCTTTGCGGGAATAACCAGCGCCTGCGGCGCAAGCTCGCCGCGATGGATCTGCCGTTCCCGCATTTCATCGAAGGCTTCACTCCGCGCATCCCCTACTTCATGCGTCTCAGTGACTACTTCGTCGGCAAGCCCGGACCCGGATCCCTCAGCGAAGCCCTGGTGATGGGACTGCCGGTCATCGTCGAGCGTACCGTTTCGACCATGGTTCACGAACGCTTCAACACCGACTGGATCTTGCGCAACGGCTTCGGCGTCGTGCTCCGTTCCTTCGGCGAGATCGCGGATGCGGTCGCTGCGATGCTCGACGGCGCCCGGATGGCGCATTTCCGCCGTCAGGTGAGCGCGTATCGCAATCGCGCGGTCTTCGAAATCCCCGACCTGCTCGACTCGATCATGACCCGCCACCGGCTCGAGGACTATTCCTCAACGAAAGACCGCTTTGGAACTGCGCGCGGCGCCTCGCCGCAGCCCTCCGCCTGAATCAACGTCCGCTTTTCGCACGACAGCTTGACTTAATCGGGGCCGATCGCGCCGCCGTGGCCGCTCGCCCTTCCTTCATCTCCGTTCATCTGATACTAAGATCGTTCGGTGAATTTTTCGTGAAATTTCCCGACGGCTTTCTCTGGGGTGCCGCCACCGCGGCTCATCAGGTCGAAGGTGGCAACACCAATTCCGACCTGTGGCTGCTCGAACAGGTCGAGGGTACGCTTTTTCAGGAACCTTCCGGCCAGGCCTGCGACCATTTCACCCGCTACCGCGACGATATGGCGCTGCTCAAGGCGCTCGGCTTCAGCGCCTACCGATTCTCTGTCGAATGGGCCCGTATCGAGCCCGCCCCGGGCGAGTTCTCCGTCGCAATGCTCGACCACTACCGCCGGATGCTCGCGGCGTGCCACGAACACGGTCTCGGCGCCGTCGTCACGATGCACCACTTCACGACGCCCCGCTGGCTCGCGGCCCGCGGCGGATGGGAGTCGATGGACAGCGCGGACCTCTTCGCGCGCTACTGCGAAAAGATCTCGCGCCACCTCGGCGACCTCATCGACGTCGCCTGCACTCTCAACGAACTCAACCTTTCGACCATCCTCTCCCAGGCCGGATTTCTCGCCGACGACGACCTTATCCTGAGCACGCCGTGGCGTACCGCGGCCGCGCGCGCATGCGGCGTCGACCCCGATCAGTTCTCGAGCTTTCCCTTCTGCGTCCGCGGAAAATCACGCGAGGTGATGCTCGCGGCGCATCGGCTCGGCGCGCAGGCCCTGCGCAGCGGACACCATCGCTTCCCCGTCGGCATGACCCTGTCGATGCAGGAGATGGAAGCGGTCGACGGCGGCGAGGCGATGCGCGACCGGATGCAATACGAATGCGAAGGGATTTTCCTCGAAGCCGCCCGCGGCGACGATTTCGTCGGCGTCCAATGCTACACGCGCGCGCGTTACGGCCCCCACGGCCTCGTCCCCGTCCATGACGCCGAGTTCACCCAGATGGGCTACGAATTCCGCCCCGAAGCGCTCGAGGCCGCCGTCCGCTTTGCCGGCGCGACCGCGCAAGTGCCGGTCATCGTCACCGAGAACGGCGTCGCCACCGAGGACGACTCCCGCCGCATCGTCTATCTCCAGCGCGCGCTTGCCGCGCTCGCGCGATGCGTCGCCGACGGCGTCGACGTGCGCGGCTACTTTCACTGGTCGCTGCTGGACAACTTCGAGTGGATCTTCGGCTACCGGCCCAAGTTCGGACTTATCGCCGTCGATCGCGAGACCCAGCGGCGCGTGGTCAAGCCCAGCGCCCACTGGCTCGGCCGCATCGCCCAGACCAATTCCCTCCCGCCCCACGAAGAGCATCAACCCGCTCTGAGCGCCTCCAAGTAATTCCGGCCGAAGTCGACTCAAACGCAATCGAGCAAGTCCCACACCGCTCTCAGAGCCGTGCGCCCCGCTTCCAATGCGATCGCGCGATCCTCCGCACACGTGTCATGACGCTCGATCAAACGCGCGACCGCCTGCGCATGATACGGATCGGCGCCGCGATGGACCTCGAAGAATTTCGTTGCGTCCGCCTTCGCATCGTCGGCAAATCCGTAGAAACGCCGCAGCCCCTCAATCTTCGCGTTCGCCACCTCCGCCACTTGCGATTCGTAAACGTAGAGCGCGCTCAACCCCGCCGACAGCGGAAGCTCGCGGCTCAAATGATCAAAGGTCGAAACCAGCGCGTCGGCCGCCGGCAACGGTTCCGCCGCCGTCACCTCTGCGCGGCTGACCCCTAGCGCCTGTGCAAACCTGAGCCAGAGTTCCGGATGGTTCTCGTCGCCGCGTTCCTCGTCGATCAGGTTTTCGAGCAATACCTGCCGGGTTTCGAGGTCGTCGCAGCGCGAATGCAACGCGCTCAGGTAGCGCGGAAACGCCGCGACATGCCGGTAGTACTGGGTCGCGTAGTTGCGCAGGCGATTCGCCGACAGCGTGCCTGCGGTCCATTGCTGATAAAACGGATGCTTCAGCAGGCTCATCTCAGCCGCGATCGAATTGAGCGATGCGACTGTTCTATTGAGGTTCGACATTACTGCTTCTCGATAGTTGATTCGGCTCGGCGGCACGCGCCGCCAATCCGGCCCGCAAATTGTGCGCGACGAACCGCAGCCATTCAACCGCCCGCGCACCTTTCGCACCTGGTCAATTGATCTGGACTACGCTCGCAAGGCTTCCCACGCGCCATTCCGGCCCGGGCACGGCGGGTTCACTTCGCCTCGCAGCGGGTAGACTTGTGCAGTGTCACGTTCCCGAATTTGTAGATACGCTTCCAGTCCTTCTGCATATCGACGACGATCCATCGATGGTCCGGTGGTTCGCCGCTCTTGGGATTCTGCACTTCGTCCAACAGGGCTTTGCTAAGGCGACCGACCGTCGCGTTCTCGCCGTACGCGTATTCATGCTCGGGGTCGGTATGATGCACCAGCAACATCAG
>DASPQS010000163.1:0-2264 GCA_035624865.1 Binataceae bacterium (SeqCode)
CCTACGAGGTCCACGCCGAGGATCCGATCCGCAAATGCTTCTTCACCGTCGTGCGCGACGAGATCAATCACGAGGAATGCTGCCAGCGCGTGATCGCCAAGATGGTCCCCAACGGTCCCCTGCGCTTCGAGCCGCGCACCGACCTCGAGCGCGCCGCGCTGAACAACCTCGGATGGCTCTACCATAACGGCGGCCGCTACTGGCGCGGCTTTTCGAAGTCGATCGACAAGTATCCGCTCTCGGTGCTGTTCACCTCGTTCCTGCTCGGCGAAGTCGCCGCCTCGACCCTGTTCTACGGGATGTCCCAGCGGACCTCCTCGCCGGTGTTCAAGCAGATCTTCACCAAGGTCGGGCAGGACGAAAGCCGCCATCTCGCGATCTGCCTCAAGATGCTCGAGAACGACTGGCCCGGCCTGGGGCAGGAGTACAAGGACCTGATCACCAAGCAGCTCCGCGCCGGCTTCGTCTTCCTCTCGATGATCCTGTGGGAGCCGCCCAACCTGTTCTGGGATCTGCCGCCCTACTTTCTGGCGAATCATCGCGTGCTGATCGATTACGCGCGCCAGGGCGGGCTCGGCGTCCTCACCTACGACGAGCAGGCCGCAAACTGGCGCCTCGCGATCGCCAAGGTGCGCAAAGTGGTCGAGCAATGGGGCATCAAGTTCCCCGCGATTCCCGAGCTTGACCTCGACGGCGTCGACGTGGGCAATATCACCGCTGCCGACATTATCCCGGTGTTCTAGCCTCCATTGCGCGCGGGTTTTAGCGCGCCGTTGGCAATATCGGCGCCGGAGGGTGAGTCATGCCTGAAACGATTCGCGTCGTTCGCGACGGCGGCCTTACTGAGATCGTCCTCAACCGCCCCGACAAGCTCAACTCCGTCAACCGCCAGATGATCCGCGAGCTCAACGAAGCGCTCGACGCGGCGCGCGATACGCGCGCGATCCTCCTGCGCGGCGAGGGGCGCGCCTTCTGCGCCGGGCGCGACCTCGCCGAAGCCGAACCCGCCAACGAGGACGCCACCGCGATCCTGCGCACGGATTACACTCCGCTCCTCACCCGGCTCTACGAATTTCCCGCGCCGACGATCGCGGCGGTTCAGGGCGCCTGCATGGGCGCCGGACTCGGCCTCGCCTTCGCCTGCGACCTGGTAATTGCGGCAGAAGACGCGCAGATTTCCTCGCCCTTCGGCCGGCTCGGCGCCGTGCTCGACTCCGGCGGCCACTATCATTTCCTGAATTCGCTCGGGCGCAATCTCGCGCTCGAGTTGATCTACACCGGCCGCCGGCTGAGCGGCCGCGAGGCCGCCGATCGCGGCCTGGTGAACCGCGCCGTCGCGCCGGGCGAACTCGCCGATACCGCGCGCTCGCTCGCGCGCGAGATCGCGGCCGGCCCCACGGCTTCGTTCAAAATCTCCAAGCGCGTGCTGCTGAATGCGCACGGCGCGACTTTCGCGCAGGTGCTCGACGCGGAGGCCCTCGCGCAAGGCGAGGCCTCCCGCACCGCCGACTACCAGGAAGGGATGAGCGCGTTCAAAGAAAAACGACCACCGGCGTTCAAAGGACGGTAATCCCTCACGGCGTTTCCGTGTCCTGGCTTGACTACGGCAGATCGAAAAGCAGCACCTCCGATTCCTGCGACGCCGCGATCTTGAGACCCGATTCGTTTTCAATCGCGGCGCCGTCACCCTCGCTCATCCCGACGCCGTTAACACTGACCGCGCCGCGCGCGACCTGCAGCCACGCCCTGCGCCCCGATTCGAGCCGGCGCTCCACCGCGCCGTCCTGTTCGATCAACGCCGCGTGAATCCGCGCGTCCTGATGGATCGTGATCGAGTGATCTGCCCCGTTGGGCGAAACGATCAGCCGCAGCCGCCCGCGGCGTTCCGCCTCGGCGAAGTTCAGCTGCTCATAGCCGGGCGCAAGCCCCGCGCGCGCGGGCAGCAGCCAGATTTGCAGGAAATGCACCGGCTCGCTCCGCGAATGATTGAACTCGCTGTGCGTCACGCCCGTCCCGGCCGTCATCCGCTGCGCGTCGCCGGGCCGGATAATCGAGCCGTTGCCAAGGCTGTCGCGATGCTCCAGCGCGCCCGACAACACCCAGGTCACGATTTCCATGTCGCGATGCGGATGCGTCGGGAACCCGGCGCCCGGCGCTACCCGGTCCTCATTGATTACGCGCAGCACCGAAAATCCCTGCGCGGCCGGATCCCAGTAGTCGCCGAACGAAAACGTATGCCGGCTGTCGAGCCAGTCCAGGCGCGT
>DASPQS010000164.1:0-3074 GCA_035624865.1 Binataceae bacterium (SeqCode)
TGTCCGACACCACAGCCGCCGACAGATGCCGCGTCACCGTGTTCCAGTATCGCTCCATGAACACGAAGGCGACGACCGACTGCAGCACCACCATCGGCACGATGATGATCAGCAATGCACGGGCATAGAGGCCGGTCGGCATCCAGCTCTTGAACGCGTTGCCCATCCAGCCATTGGCCGCCGAAACCCGCCCGGCGGCGGTGCGGATGAAGGTGAGGCCGGTGTCGAGTGGAGCGGATTTGACGTTCGCCCACCGCCTGCCGCGATTTTCCGAAGCGAACGTCAAATCCAAAGCTCCACTCGTATCTTTGGTTTACTAGCGTGCTCATTCGATGGCGCTCGACGAGATAAGGTCGGGCTGCGACCACAGCGGAAGTGAATTCCCTCCCCCTTGTGGGGGAGGGGCGGGGAGGGGGGTATCACCGGTGGAATGATTGTGATGTACCCCCACCCCCAACCTCGAGAGCGAGCTTCGCTCGCCTCGGCCCCCGCAAGGGGGAGGGGAGCAGAAGTGCGGCGCAAGCTGGCGGACTCAATCACCATCATCCTGCCCCAGGCACCTCACGGAGACGCAACCAGTCGATAGCCGATGCCGCGCACCGCTTGCAGGAACAAGGGATTGGCGGGGTCGCGCTCGATCTTGCGCCGCAGGCGGTTGATCTGCACGTCGACCGCGCGTTCGTTCACCGTGCCGTCGCCGGTCAGCGCATTGCGCGGCACCGTTTCGCCGCGCGCCAGCGCCAGAATCCGCAGCATGTCGCGCTCGCGATCGGTGAGGCGGATGATTTCCTCGCCCTGCCGCAGTTCGCCGCGCTCCAGATGATAAACATAGGGGCCGAAGGCGATCTGCTCCAGCGTCTCGACCGGCGGCGGCGCGGTGCGCTTGAGGATATTGCCGATCCGCAGCGACAATTCGCGCGGCTCGAACGGTTTCGCGACATAGTCATCGGCGCCGATCTGCAGGCCCTCGATCCGGCTCTCGGCCTCGTGGCGCGCCGTCAGCATGACGATCGGCACCGACGAGGAGCTTCGGATGAATCGCGCAAGATCGAAGCCGGTCTCGCCCGGCATCATCACGTCGAGGATCAGGAGGTCGAAGTGCAGCCCGTTGAGCTTGGCGCGGGCGTCCTTTGCGCTCATCGCCGTGGTGACGCGGTAGCCCTCGCCGCAGAGAAAACGCGACAACAGATCGCGGATGCGGCGGTCGTCGTCCACGAGCAACAGATGCGGCGCGTCGTCGGCCGGCTTCGATGGGGTTCGTGCGATGGCTGCAGCCTCGATCACGTCTGTTCCTTTGCCTTGGTGCCAGAGGGCGAGAGACCGAAAATGGCTTCCAGCACCTTGTCCGGATCGTCGCGATCGATCATCGCGCGCAGGAACTGCCGGATGGTCTCGAGCCCCGCCGGGTCGATACCGCGCAGCGCGCGGTTGAGACGCTCGGTTTGCAGGCTGGCGAGCTTCCCGACCAGCGCCTCGCCCTTGGGGGTGGCGAAAAGAAGGCGCTGGCGGCGATCGTTGTTGCCCGCCTTCTGCACGATATAACCCTCGTCGAGCAGCTGTTTCAGAACGCGCCCTAACGACTGCTTGGTGATCCGCAAAACGTCCAGCAGGTCGGCGACCTTCAGGCCGGGGTAGCGGTGAACGAAGTGCAGCACGCGATGATGCGCGCGTCCGAAACCGAACGCTTCCAGTTCGTGATCCGCATCGCCGACGAAGTCGCGATAGGCGAAAAACAGAAGTTCGATGATGTCCCAGCGCAGGCCTGACGAGGACGCGTTCGCCGCGCGCCCTTCACCCGGCTTGGAGCCGGCCGCCGTGGACGTGCCTGATAAAATTACGTCAGCCATGTTGACATATATGAGGTTCAATGTTACAAAACGGCCGGTCGCGACGAAATATTAGATCGTTCCGTGCGCTTCACGGGGCTAGAGCTCCGATTTCGAAGTTCGCGTGATCTCGCGGCGACCTCTGATGCGAACTTCGAAATCAAAGGAGCTCTAGCAAAAAATGGCTTCCAGTGCGGCTTTGAATTTGAAGTTCCTATGACGAACTCGCAGCAACACACTGATAGGAACTTCAAATTCGCCGCACTGGCGGCCTTGGATACCGGGCATGTGACGGCAGTCTCGCGAATGGGTTGACCGTGCGATTGTCGAGCGGCATCTCGGTGACCATACTGGACTTCAGCCCTCCACAAAAGCATGTCCTGTCGGTGTGCTAGTGTGGCGGTTCAGAAGTCCGCATCGTGGGTGCCGCGAGTCGGTCATGCGGACTTCTGAACCAAAGCCACACTAGATCAACAAGTTGCTAGTGTCCTTTCGATTCCGAAGTTCGAAACGTGGCTCCGAAAAATGCTACGAACTTCGGAATCGGGACACTAGTGGGCAGGTCGGCCACAGGCCGGCAGTGAAGTCCGGATCCATCAGACCGGCAATCCCGGGAGAAAGGTCGGCGCCGAATTGCGCCGGTTTCGACAACGGGTAACAAGGGCGGGAACAAAATGGGTTTGAAATTCGATATCCGGCCTACGGCCAATCCGACGCCCGACAAGGAGCGCGCGGCGAAACTTGAAAATCCCGGCTTCGGCCGGATCTTCAGCGATCACATGGCAGTGGTCCGTTACAGCCAGGGCGAAGGCTGGCATAGCGCGCGCATCGAAGCGCGCGCGAATTTCCCGCTCGATCCGGCCGGCGCCGTACTGCACTACGCGCAGGAGATTTTCGAAGGCCTCAAGGCCTACAAGCGCGACGACGGCGGCGTGAACCTGTTTCGCCCCGATGCCAATGCGAGGAGGTTCCGGAGTTCGGCCGAGCGCATGGCGATGGCGCCGCTGCCCGAGGACGTCTTCATCGAAGCGGTCGAGCAGCTCGTGCGGATCGATCGCGCCTGGATCCCCGGTGGCGAGGGCAGTCTCTATTTGCGCCCCTTCATGATCGCGAGCGAGGTTTTTCTCGGCGTGAAGCCTTCGGCGGAATACATCTTCGCGGTCATCGCCTCGCCGGTCGGCTCCTATTTCAAGGGCGGGCCGGCGCCGGTGTCGATCTGGGTGTCGGAAAATTACACGCGCGCCGCGA
>DASPQS010000165.1:0-15353 GCA_035624865.1 Binataceae bacterium (SeqCode)
AGGGGCGCAATCAGGCGGGCGTCGCGGCCAAAGCCGATCACGGCGAGACGGTCGCGCAGGTTCATCGCGCGGCGGATCTGGGCTATCCGGCGCATCATCCAGGCATGCTGGTCGGGGGCGATCGATCGCGACTCGTCAAACGCGACGACTACGGCAAGCCGATTGGCTCCCGTCCGCACGGGGAGTTCGAGCCCGGCCAGAGCGAGCACGAGGGCAAGAAAGCATCCGAGGCGAATCGCGATCGCAAGAGCGCCTCGAAGCCGCTGGCCGGCGCGGATCGCGAGGAAACCGGGAGCCGCGGCCAACGGCGCCGCGATCAGAATCCAGAGCATGAGCGGCCGTTCAAACATGACGGAGCCCCCATCGCGAGGCCTGCCGCAAGATCAGCGCTGACTCGGCAAGGATGAAGATCAGGGCGATCACGACCAGGAGCATGGTGGCGGGCGCCGCCCGGACCTCGCGATAGACGGGTGCGTTCGGAGCGCGCGGGGTGGCGTGCGGAGGCGTCGGCGGAGGTATGGCGGCCAGATCGGATTCGGCGGCGTCGTAGTAGTTGGCGGCCACCTCGATCGTGCGGGAGCCGGCAATGACGAAATAGCGGCCGGCCGCGCGCGGACGGAAGTGCACGCGTCCCCATTGGTCGGGAGCGAGGAGGTCTCGCGAGCCGCCGGGACTGACGAGGACCGCGCGTCCGAAGGCCGATACCGCCACAGACGTCCCGGTTGGCACGACCTTCAAGTCAGGCGGGACCAGCATAGCCCGCAGCGTGTCGATGGTGAGCACGAGCGCGTCCATCCGATCCGGGTCAAGCAACAAATGGTCGCGAATGTCAAATGTAATGACGCCGGCTTCACCGGCGGCGTTGCGGCCGGTGGCGGCTAGCGGGAACGAGTCATGGCCTCCGGCGCTGGCGCCGCGCGCCAATGGATCCATCCATCCGGGGAGTTGAACCAGGCGCGCGGGTCCGAGCAGCACGGGGGCGGTCAGCGGAGCGGTGTCCGTGCGCGATTGAAATTCGGCGAGGGCTACGCTCCCGGTGACGGTAAGCAAGGGCGCCGGCGCGTCGCGGTCGAGCCGGGGTTCGGGGAAGACGAAGAGTTTGGCCGCGGCGCGGACGCCGCGATCGTCGCAATCGTGCAGGACGGCGAGGTCATACGTTTGTGCGGCGGCCTTGCTTTGCACAAAGCGGGCGGTGTCGACCGCCGTCACGAGGAAATTGGGGTTGACCGCGAGCACCACGCGCGCGAGGTCGTCGCGCACTTCCGCCTCGGGCGACATCACGAGTGCGCGCGCCTGCACGATCGAGGGGGCCAGGGCGTAGCGGTCGTTGTCAGCCGCGAGCGCATCGGAGGTCAGGATACGAGCGTGTACCAGACCACCGGCGGCGAGCGGACCGAACGGCACGATCATCTGGGCGCGAGGCTCGAGGATTAGCGGCGAGTGGAAGACTTCCCTGCCGCCGGCGTCAATCCTGAGATCGCACTGCTGCGGCCGCATCGAGAAGTTGCGCACGACGCAACGTCCTTCGCTGGTGCGTGGGACGCCCGCGTCTAGTGCGACGATCGCGAGGTTGTCGGCGGGTCCACCCACCTGATGGAAATTCACGCGGCTGTCGGGACGGGCCTCGTCGACCAGGCCCGGTGGCGGGGGCCGATCCGCGAAAAGGTCGATCGTCGCCGCGCCGCGAGCGTCGATCAGGGCGGCGCGCAGGGCGGCGGGCCGCACGGCGACTGCCGCTGGAGCAAGTGCTGCGATCGCTCTGCGCACCTCGCTTTTGTTCGTGCTGTGTGCGCGCATGGTTTCGGCTTCGAGGTCGTAACCGATAACGCTGAAATCATCGCCCGCCGGCGCATCGCCGACAACTTCGAGCGCCTGCTTTTTCGCCAGGTCGAGGCGGGTGACGCTACCGTACACCGCGCTCATCCCGGCGCCCAGGTCGAACACCAATGCACGGCTCCGATGCACTCCGACAGGCATGGCGCGGCGAACGTAAAGGCCCGCCAGCGCAAGCGTGAGCGCGCCCAAGGTAAGCGCTTCGAGCCAGAAGAGCAGGTCGAGGCGCAGGAGCCGGCTTTTCGCGACCGGCGCCGGGGCGGCTTCGAACAGTATCAGGCTCGAGACGTCGATGGTCGGCCGCGCACGCGAGCGCAAGTAGATCAACACCAGCAACACAAGGCCGAGGCCGTAAATGAGGTTGCCGGGGTTGAGGAAGCCCACGCTAAGTAATCACTCCGAGCCGGGGAAATTCCTGCGCGATGATCGCGTCCAGTTGCGAGGCGCCGAACGCACGCGCGTAGGATATTCCGCGCCGGGTGCAGAAATCGCGCAAGCGGTCGGCGTGCATTTCCACGCGCTGCCGGCAGGCTTCGGCTTCACGTGCGCCGAGCATCACCTCGCGCATCTCGCCGGTCTCGGAGTCGCGCGCGCGGTAGGCCCCGGGTGGAGGATAGGTGCCGGCCGCTTCACGATCGCCCATGACGTGAAGCAGCTTGACTTCGTGGCGCGCTGCGAGCAGTTGCGCGAGGGCGTCTTCGTAATCGCCCGGGTTCACCAGAAAGTCCGAAATGACAACCACTATTCCCGGTTGGCGGCGTTCGAGCAGAAGCTCGCCGACGGCCGCCGCGAGCCTGGTCTCGCCGCCGCAGCGGATACCGGTCACGAAGGGGCGGAACCCGGGGTAGGATTCGCGCCGGCGATGGAACGGCGTGGTTTCGAGCGTCCGTCCTCCGCGACGCCGCGCGAACGCCACCAGCCGCACCGGATCGTTCTCGCTCATCCCGATGTAGGCGAGCCCAGCGCCCAGCGCCAGGGCGAGTCCAAGCTTGTCGTCGCGTTCAGGAACCGCCATCGAAGCGCTGGCGTCGATCATCACGGTCAGCTCGACCTGGCGGTCGGCGCGGAAAGTGCGAATCGCGAGATGGTCGAGCCGGGCGAAAGCGTTCCAGTCGAGGAAACGCAGATCGTCGCCCTCGGCATACTGGCGGAAGTTTTCCACCTCGATGCCGCCGCCCTGGATGCGGCCGACGTTGCGCCGCCCTGCGCGTATCGTACGGGCGCGCCTGGTGCCGAGGATCAGGTTGTCGAGGCGCTGAATAAACTCCGGCTCAAACGCGCGTGTCTCGAGCATTGGTCAGCCCCGATTATTGACGCGAAGTGCGCACCGCTTTGACGACCTGCTCGACGATATGTGCGGCGTCGACGTTATCGGTATGCGCCGCGTAGTTGAGCATGATGCGATGTTCGAGTGAGGCCGCGGCTACCCGGTCAACGTCCTCGTAATCGATGTTGGCGCGGCCGTCGAGCAACGCGCGGACTTTCGCGCCCATGATCAGGGCTTGAGCGCCGCGCGGGCTGGAGCCGAAGCTGACATAGCGGTTGACCGCATCGACGTGGACGGGAGCGTGCAGGTCGCCCAGGATGCGCGAGTTCTCGGGCTGGGTCGCACGCACCATCCGCGCCGCATAGCGTTCCACCGGCGGCGCCACCATCACTTCGCGCACCAACCGCTTGAGCGCTTCGACTCGGCTGGCGGCTTCGGCGAGTGGAAAGACGGTTTCGACCCCTGCTTCTTCGGGGCCCGTGGTCGAGCTGACAATCCGGACCATCTCATCCTCGCCCGGGTAGCGGAGCCTGACCTTGAAAAGGAAGCGGTCGAGTTGCGCCTCGGGCAACGGGTAGGTGCCCTCCATCTCGATCGGATTGAGGGTCGCCATCACGAAGTAGGGCGGCGCCAGCGGATAGGTGGTACCGCCGACCGTGACCTGCAACTCCGCCATCGCTTCGAGCAGGGCGGACTGAGTCTTGGGCGTGGCGCGGTTGATTTCATCGGCGAGCAGGATATGGCAGAAGATCGGACCGGGTTGGAAACTGAACTCGCGCCGGCCCTCGCTGCCCCCCAAAATCACCCGCGTCCCCGTGATATCGGCCGGCATCAGGTCGACCGTGAATTGAACCCGGTTGAAGCTCAGGTTGAGCGCGAGCCCCAGCGTTTTGACCAGCGTGGTCTTGCCGGTGCCGGGAACGCCCTCGATCAGGACGTGGCCGCCCGCGAACAGCGCGCTCAGCAACTCCTCGACCGCTTGCTCGTGGCCGACGATAGCCTTGTGGACCTCGCCCTGGACACGCCGGAAAATCCTCGCGAAGTCGGCGATACTCGGTTTCTCGGAAAGCGTGGCCTCTTCGGCTTCGTTCATCGCTGGAACACTCGTTTGATCGCAGCCTCGTCTGCGGAGGGCACGGATCCGCGTTCCAGAGGCTCGTCAGGATATTGGTCGGAGTTGAGCGGGACTCTGATTCTCGGGGGAATATAGCCAGGCGATCCTGATCTCGAACTTTCGTCCGAGGCCTGTGCTTCGATCGTTATTTTGAAATTGTCGGCTCCCAGCGTCCGGGAGCTGTCAGGGCCGAACAGGCCGTTCGGGTCGCTGCCGGAACCATGGCTCGAGCCCTGCCCGCCGCCCGATCCGCCGCCGGCAAAATCCTGGAAGGCGGAATCCGCGGGATCCGGTCCCGGTTGTGCGGGGAAAGCCGACTTATTCCGGGCGAGTTGATCGGCCTCGGCACCGGGCATCGAGGTCGTGGGCGGAGCCGGTTCGGTCTGTCCATCGCCGGCGGTGCCACTGCCCGAATTGGCGCGGGACGCTGAGGATCCGTTCTGACCGGAGGAGTTCTGCGATGACGGGTTCGAGGCTGAGCCGTCGCTTTGGTCTGGATTCCTGTCGGTAAGCCGCATCTGGAGTGGCGGACCGGCGTTTTCGGTCTTTTGCCCGGTCAATTCGTTTTGCAAGTCGCCGGCGAGGTTGCGCGCCTTGTTCATCCAGCGCGACAGGCCATTCTGATCAGCATCGCGTTGAGCGGCAGCCAGCCGCTGCTCGAGTTTGCGCAAGGTCTTTTCGTCGGCGTAAATCTCGGCGTTCGGTTCGAGCGCAGGGTCGGCCGGACGGATCTCGAGGTTGCCGATATCGGCGGTAATCTGCCCCCGCGCGCTGCCTGCCACCGTCCGCCGCACTTGATTACCGCTCCTTAACCCTGAGAACACGATCGCAAGCGCCATCAGACCCGCGGCGAGGAGCGCAAAAATCGATCGCGAAACCCATCGCGGCTCGATTCGTGCGGGAGCAAATTCCTCGCGGCGGCTGTACGCGTCCTCGACCAGGTAAGGCCATAGCGGCGAACGTTTCGGAGCCTCGGCCAGGGCGAGCACGGTGGCAACCCGCCCCTTGAGATCGCCGCGCTGGTCGGCAATCGCGGCCGCCCGGTCGGAGTTTGCCAGTTGGCGCAGACCGCGCCGCCCCTGCCGCACGATTCCGGCCAATGCAAACATCGCGACCGCGAGAGCGGCAAACAAAAACAGCAGTGGACTCAAAAACAACGCGGCTCCCCAAATCAGGGCGGCCCCACCGATCAGGAACGCGAGCGTGGAAAAAAGCGATTGTTGCAGCGCGAGGGAATTCAAACGCGCGCGCACGCCCTTGATTTGGAACAGGATCAGCCAGAGCTTTTGTTGGTCTCGGCGAGTTTCTGTCACGTCGCACTCGACAGCGCCTCGGCCCGCGGCGCGTCTAAAAAGAATAGTTTAAGCGGTCAACCGCGCGCAATCAGAATCTTCGGCGACGCGCCGGCCGGCCGAAAACCTTCGCCCGCCAGCCGCTCTTCCGGCCCGCCCTGCCGTGCGCACGAATCACGCCTCGACCGCTTCTTTCATAATCTTCTTGTCCTGCCACCCCCGAAGCGCAACTCCGCCTTTACACCTAGCGCACTTTAGGGTTGCTGAGCAGGGTGAAATCCTTCACTATTTTTCGGCCCCCGGCCGCCCCCCCTCCATATCTTCTTGTAACGGTGGCCACAAAGGTTACACGCGCCCCAGCCAATTATCTCAGAACGTCCACCCAACGATGGATTTGAGAAAAACGCCATTGCTCGCCCGGGTGACCCCAAAGCCGACACCGAGATTCAGCTCGAGCCGCGGGTTCAGGTCGAAGTTGAGCGCCGGAACGATGAAGTGCTGCTGATGCTGAACGCCTGGAAAATGTTCGATGGCGCCCATGTCCCCATAGTATTCCAACGCAGGTGTAACCCACGAGAACAGGTCGTAGGTGATTTCGCCGGAAGGAGCGAAAGTCATTCCCTGATGCGTGCCGGGGCCGTCAAATGGTTTCTCGAAAGCGAAGTCGGCCACGAGCAGCAACCGGCCGAACCGTTTCTCGACGATCGGCCTCAGTTCGAGTGACAACGGATTTTCCTCGGCCGCGCGCCGCATGTAGTCCAATTCGATGTTGCCGCCGAGCTGCAACGGCCACGAGTCTGAGGCCGCAACGCCGAAATGACACTTAGTGCGGGCGCCCGCGTACTCGTACTCGCCATTGCTGAGCTTGGCGGTTGCCAGGTATTGCCCGATTTCGATATGCGGCGTGATGCCGTAGGTCGCCTCGAGCGTTTCGTGGATCTGGTATGGGTTGAGATTCTGGTGCGCCTCGGCACCGGTCGCGGTGGTGACGCTGTTGGAATGGAGCTCGAGGTCGAGCTCGCCCGTTGGCGCCGTCTCGGTCGTATAGATTTGGATTTCGTAGAAATCTATGGCGCGGGCGTCGCGAGCGGGCGCGAGTGCCGCGGCAAGCGCCAGCAGGAGCGCAACCAGAACCGCCCTTGCGCGGATGTTCATCCCCGAATGCAACGAGGTGACACGCAGGGCGGGTTATCGCTCGCCCAGCCCGGCCTCGTCGAGCGCGCCCAGCGCAAGCGCCGACCAGTCCATTTCGTCGCGTCCGCGCGCAAGGCCGGCGATCAGCCGCTCGCGAACCAACGCCGCAATCGGCATCGGCGCACGCACCTCGCCCGCGGTCTTGAGCACGAGTTCGACGTCCTTGAGCCCGAGCGGCAGCTTAAATCCCGCGGGCGTATGCTGTTTGCGTGCGATCATTTCGCCATACCTCTGATAGACGGGGCAGGCGAAAAGTGTCTTGCCGAACATCTCCGCGACCTGCTCGCGCGCGAGTCCGCTTTTCTCGGCCATCGTGAACGCTTCGGCCATCGCCTCGAGCGCCGACGCAATCAGAAAGTTGCCGCATAGCTTGGCGACGTTGGCGGCGCCGGGCTCTTCGCCATAATCGAAGACCGCGCGGCCCATCGCGTCGAGGAGCGGGCGGATTCTCTGCTTGGCCGCTGATGGCCCCGAGGTGCATACCACGAGCTGGCGGCGTTCGGCGTTGTCGGGACGCCCGAAGACCGGTGCAGCCACGTAGAAGCCTCCCCGCTCGGCGTGGCAGGCAGCGAGTTTGCGTGCGGTAGCCGGTGCTATCGTGCTCATCGAGACATGAATTCCGCCGCGGCCAAGACGCGCCGCGATGCCTTCCTCGCCCATCGTGACAGCCTCGACCGCGCTGTCATCGGCAAGCATCGTGATAACGACACCGCCGGGCGCTGCGGTTTCGGAGAAAGAGGCGGCGCGGTTGGCGCCTTTTGCCAGCAGGGGATCGGCCTTTCCCGCAGTGCGATTCCATACGCGAGTTTTGATTCCCGCGGCCAGAAGATTTGCCGCCATCGGCAGCCCCATCGAACCCAGCCCGATAAAGCCGATTTCGTCGCTCATGTCATGCGCCCTCAAACGGTCCGGAATTTGTCGTCTGAACAGGATGCGTCCGGACGGAGCCGGATGCAAAGCGCGACGGTGCGGTCAGCGCGAGCGGGTGACGCCGACGCGCGGGCAAACATGCGCCACCGGGCATCGCGAGCACCACGGCGAAACGGGCTGGCACAGGGTCTGTCCGAAGGCGACCAGAAGGCTGTTGTATTCGATCCAGTAGCGGCGGGGCAGAACCTTGCGCAGAGCAGCCTCGGTGTGATCGGGGGTCTTCGTCGTCACCAGACCCCATCGGTTGGAAATCCTGTGAACGTGAGTGTCAACGCAAATTCCAGGTTTGCCGAACGCTTCGGTCACGACCAGATTCGCGGTCTTGCGGCCGACTCCTTTGAGCGTGAGCAAATGGTCGATTTCGTTGGGCACATTGCCACCGAAACGCTCGATCAGGTCGCGGCAAATGTCGACAATCACGCGCGCCTTGGTGCGGTAGAAGCCGACCGGATAGATAAGCCGCTCGATGGCGGCGGGAGGCAGCTCAACCATCGCGGCGGGGGTGCTCGCGCGTTCGAACAGGCGCGGGGCCGCGATTGCGGTCGTCTCATCCTTGGTGCGCAGGCTGAGAATACATCCGATAAGAGTCAGGAAGGGGTCGCGCTTTTCCGCTGCCATCAGGGTCAACACCGGCGCGTTCCATTGGGGCGCGGCTTTGCGCAGGATGCGCAAAACGCGGCCGACCGTGGCGGTGGTGACGGCTGCGGCCGCGGCGCCGCGCCGGCGCGGGGGCCGAGCGGTTGCTATGTTTCGTGGCTTGACGGCCGCGGTTTCGGTTGGCATCGCGGTATCTCTAGCGCGGACGGCGCGCGCTGAAAACCGGCGCGGTGCGAATCGTTTGACGCTTGGACAAAGATAGGAGCAAATTACGCGCGAGAACCCAGAGGGGGTCCGCCGTCATGGAACAACTGGGCAAGGAACTGCTGCTCGATCTCTATCACACGATGGTGCGTATCCGGGCGTTCGAGTCGCGTGTCCGCGACCTGGCGATGGCGAACGAGATACCCGGGTTTGTCCACGTCTCGATTGGCGAGGAGGCGAGCGCCACCGGGGTCTGCGCGGCGATGCGGCCGACCGATCGCATTACCTCGACCCATCGCGGTCATGGGCATCTGATCGCCAAGGGCGGCCGGGTCGCGCAGATGATGGCGGAGATCTACGGCAAACGCACCGGCTACTGCAAAGGCAAGGGCGGCTCGATGCATATCGTGGACTTCTCGCTCGGAATCCTCGGCGCCAACGGAATCGTCGGCGCGGGATTGCCGATCGCGACCGGTTCCGCCCTGGCTGCGGTGATCGCGGGCCGCGACGACGTAACGGCGTGTTTCTTCGGTGACGGCGCCTCCAACGAAGGGACCTTCCACGAATCGCTGAACCTGGCGGCGGTGTGGAAGCTGCCGGTGGTCTTCGTCTGCGAGAACAACGGCTTCGGCGAGTTTACGCCGATGCAGACGGTAACCTCGGTACAGGACATCGCGGTGCGCGCGAAGGCCTACGACATTCCCGGTCTCATCGTCGATGGCAACGACGTGGTCGAGGTCTACCGCAACGCTAGCGAAGCGATAGCGCGGGCCCGTGCCGGTGAGGGGCCGACGCTGCTCGAATGCAAAACCTACCGCTGGGAAGGGCACGTCGTTGGTGAGCAGGCTTTTCTCGGAACGGGTGCTTACCGCAGCGAGCAGGAAGTCGAAGAATGGAAAAAGCGCTGTCCGCTGATTCGCTTCGAGAAGTTTGCGGCTGAGAGCGGAAAGATCAGTGCTCAAGAGCTCAAGAAGATCCGGGAGGAAACCGAGGCGGAACTCGAGGCAGCGGTGAAGTTCGCGCGCGAAAGTCCGCTGCCCGATCCGTCCGAGGTCACCGACGACGTCTACCAGTGATCGCGGGTTCTCTCGGCAATCAGACGGAGGCGCGAAGCCGATGGCTCTAACCAATTTTGTGCAGGCGATCAATCAGGCCTTGTTCGAGGAAATGGAGCGCGACCCGCTTACGTTCGTGATGGGCGAGGATGTCGTGCTGAGCGCGTTCGGCGCCACCAAGGGTCTGATCGATAAGTTCGGGCCCAAGCGCGTCCGCAACACGCCGATCGCGGAGGCCGGCTTCGTCGGTGCGGCGGTCGGCGCCGCGATGGCGGGGACGCGGCCGATTTGCGAAGTCGAGTTCGCGAGCTTTTTCTATTGCGCGTTTGACCAGGTGTGCAATCAGGCGGCCAAGCTGCGCTACATGTCGGGCGGGCAGGCGCGCCTGCCGCTTACCTTCCGCTGCGTGTTCGGAGCGATGGGTGGCGCCGCCGCGCAACATTCCGAGACCGTGTATGCGCAATTCCTGAGCGTCCCTGGATTGAAGATCGCCGTGCCGTCCGGTCCCGCTGACGTGAAGGGTTTGCTGAAGAGCGCGATCCGCGACGACAATCCGGTGATCGTGTTCGAGCACGGAGCTCTCGGCCGCTTGCGCGAAGAGATTCCGGCGGGCGATTACCTGGTCCCGCTCGGCAAGGCCGCGGTCAAGCGTCCGGGCGACAACGTGACGGTGGTCGCGATTGGGGCGATGGTCCCCAAGGCGCTCAAGGTCGCTGACAAGCTGGCAAAGGAGAATGTCAGCGTCGAGGTGGTTGATCCACGGACGCTGATCCCGCTCGATGAGGAGACCATCCTGGCCTCGGTGGAGAAGACCAATCGCGCGGTAGTGGCCGACGAGGGCCACCTGCGCGGCGGTGCGGCGACGGATCTTGCCGCGATGATCGCGGAGAAGGGGTTTGACTTTCTCGATGGTCCGGTCAGGCGGGTAACCTCCCTCGACGTACCGATCCCATTCAGCCCGCCGTTAGAGAAGGCCGCGATCGCGGACGAGGCGCGGATTGAAGCGGCGATAAGAGAACTCGTCGGGCGCCGATGAGGTCACTGTCCCTGCCCGCGGTTGACGTTCTGTCCGGATCATTGTCAAGGCGTTCGTCGTCGCGATGAGACGGTGAGATAACCTTCCGCTCGAAAGGAAAGCTTCCTTTATCGATGGCGACCGAAGTCACGATGCCCAAGTTCGGGCTCACGATGCACGAAGGTACTCTTCAGCGCTGCTTCAAGGCGGCCGGTGAGACCGTAAACGCGGGTGAACCGCTCTACGAGGTCGAGACGGAAAAAGTCCTCTACGTGGTGGAGTCGCCCGCGACGGGAACGCTCGCGGCGTGGCTCCAGGAAGAAGGCGCGACGGTGGAATGCGGCGGGCTGGTGGCGGTGATCGCGGAAGCCGGTGAAGACGTGACGGCGGTGGCCGCAAGCCACGGAGCGGGAGCCGCGGCACAGCGTGCTGCCGCTCCCGTTCCCGTGCCCCGGCCGGCCCCATCGGCCGCGCCGGCAGGCGCGGCCGATGGGGCCGGAGAAGCGGCGGCGTCGGCTGAAGGCCGGCGCGCCGTTAGCCCAGTCGCGCGCAAGCTCGCGGCCGAGCTGGGCGTAGACCTTGCGCGAGTCCCCGGCAGTGGACCGGGCGGCCGCGTGACCCGCGAGGATGTCGAGCGGGCGGCCCAGAAGGGAACTTCCGGCCGTGCGGAGGTGCGCGCCGAAGCCGGGCCTGGCGGAGTCGCCGCCGGTGCGGCGGCGACTCCGCCAGGCCCGGGCAAGCCGGTGCTGCGGACGGTTCCCTTTCGCGGGATGCGCCGCACGATCGCGACGCGGATGCATCAAAGCCTTCGCGATACCGCGCAACTCACGATTACCAGCGAGGTCGACGTCGGGGCGGCCACCGAAATGCGCACACGGCTCACCCGCGACTTCGACTTTACCTATACCGACATGCTGATTCAGGCCGCTGCGCGTGCCCTGCTGCGTCATCCGCGGATGAATTCACGCATCGTTGAAGAGGCGATCGTAGTGATGCCCGAAGTGCATATCGGGATGGCGGTGGCGCTCGAAGAAGGATTGATCGTTCCGGTTGTCCGCGATGCTGACCGCAAGAGCCTGCGGGAGATTGCGGCGGTGACCAAGGACCTGGGCGAGCGGGCGCGATCGGGTAAGCTGAAGATCGAGGACGTGAGCGGCGGCACATTCACGGTGACCAATCTCGGAACGTGGGGTGTCGATGTTTTCACGCCGATTCTGAACCTGGGCGAGACCGGGATTCTCGGGGTTGGCCGGATCGTCGAGAAGCCGGCCATTTACCGGGGGGAAATCGCGAAGCGATCGATGCTGACGCTGTCGCTCACTTTCGATCATCGCGTGATCGATGGAGCGCCGGCCGCCGCCTTTCTCCAGACTGTCGCCGATATCTTCAATTTCGGCGACCGCTGACCGGGTTCATGGTCTCTTGCATACGCGCACGATGCTCGCGCAAGCTGGTGCGAGTGAGATACAAAAGCCCCGACCGTCGTGCGTGTCTCCCCGCAGCGATAACCGTCGCCGCGATCGTAGTCGCGCTCGCTCTCGGCGCGCGGTGCGCGGTCGCCGATTCGGCAACGCCGCGCCCAGCTGCCGTCAGCGGGGTGGTGAAAAAGGCCGCCGCGCCCAAGCCCATCAATTACGATAAGCTGACGCAGGAAGCGGTCGACCTGCTCTCGCAATACGTCAAGATCAACACGACCAATCCGCCTGGCAACGAGCTTCCGGCGGCCAAAATGCTGCGCGAGAAGTTCCTCAGCGACGGTATCCCGGCGACCATATGGCAGCCGCAGCCCGGGCGCGGAGTCGTTGCGGCGCGCTTGCACGGCACAGGTCGCCACAACAAGGCGATCGTGCTGCTGAGCCATATGGATGTCGTGCCGGCGAACCCCAAGGAATGGCAAGTGCCGCCGTTTTCGGGCGAGGTCAAGGACGGCGAACTGTGGGGACGCGGCTCGCTCGACGATAAAGGGCCGGGTGTCATCGAATTGATGGCGTTGCTCGCGATCAAGCGTGCGGGAATCCTGCTCGATCGAGATATCCTGTTCATCGCAACCGGCGACGAGGAAGAGGGAGGGCGCAACGGCGCGGGATGGCTGGTCGATCACGAGGCCGACGTGTTTGCTGACGCCGGATATCTTTTGAACGAGGGTGGAGCGATCGAGCGGCGGCCCAACGGACGCGTGTTTTTTGCGGTTTCAGTTGCGGAAAAAACCCCACTCTGGCTCAGGCTTACGGCCACCGGTCCCGAGGGACACGGCGCCGTTCCACCGGCCGAAACGTCAGTCACGCAACTGTTGCGCGCGCTTGATCACCTCGGCGCCTATCGTCCGCAGATTCGCATCATCGACCGGGTGCGCGACTACTTCAAGGCGATGGCCCAGCTTGACGGCGGGCCGCCCGAATTCCTTGACTTGAGAGCCGCGCTGCAGGACGGGGAGTATGCGAGAAAGTTCCTGGCGGTGCCGCGGCAGAACGCGCTCGTGCGCGATACATTGGCGATCACGGTACTCACCGCCAGCCCGAAGACCAACCTAATACCGGCAAGCGCTTCCGCCGAAATCGATTGTCGTCTTTTGCCCGGCGAGGATCCGCAGCACGTCCTGCGCAATATCCGCAAAGCGATCGGCGACGACAGTATCAAGATTGAGGTGCTGCTGAATTTTCCGGCCGTCTCCTCGCCGAACAAATCGCTCCTGATGGATGCGATCGATCATCTCGCCGAATCGGAAGACCGGGCCCCGGTGGTGACAACAATGATCGCGGGTTTTACTGATAGTCACTATTTCCGTCAGAAAGGGTTGATTGCTTACGGCTTTATCCCGATCGAAGTTTCACCGGCGGCCGAGCGAGGGGTCCACGGGATCGACGAACGGATCCCGGTCAAAGAGCTTGGGGCTGGAATCCGGCGGATGGTGCAAGTGCTCGAAAACGCCGGCGGATACTGGGACGGTACGCGATGATACGCGCCGGAGTGGGATATTCGGTTGCGGCCAACCCGCGCACGGCTGCGCTCGAAGCCACAACCGCGGCCCTTGCACAGGCGGGACTGCGGGTAGCCGACGGCGCGCTCTGCTTTGCGAGCAGCGCGCTTGGCGGGGCTTACCCGCTGCTCTTGCGCAACGTGGCGGAAAGGGCCGGAACGCGCGAAGTTGCCGGATGCGGCAGTATCGGAGTGATCGGGGGCGGGCGCGAAATCGAGTCGGGGCCCGCGGTTGCGGTGATGGTTTTCGGCGGCTCGTCGATCGCGCCGACGCGGCTCTTCGTGCCGCAGTTGCGCGGGCGCTCCCGCGAGGTTGCCGAAGAAATCGCGCGCATCGTGCGGCCCAGGCTGGGCGCGAGCAACCTGCTGTGCCTCTTTCCCGATACTTACAACTGTGAACCGGAGCCGCTGCTGGCGGCACTCGCGCGATTGTTGCCCGAGGTTACCGTGGTCGGCGGCGGCGCGACTGAAGACGGCTCGGTCGGCGAAACCTTTCAGTTCTGCGGCGACACCATCAGCTCGAATTCGGTCTCGGGCATGATGCTGGCCGGGGACTTCGAGATAAATCTTGGCGCCGCGTCGGCCTGTACCCCGGTCGGTTCGATCCATCGCGTGACCGCCGTCCGCGATAACGTCATCCTCGAACTCGACGGCCGCCGCGCGTGGGACGTCTTTGCCGAAGCCGCGGGTCCGCTTGCCGCCGACCTGCGCCGGGCGCTTGGCTTCATTTTTCTCGGCGTTCCGCTGAGTCGCGATGCGCCGCGCCTTGAGCGCGACGGGTTCCAGGTCCGCAACATCACCGGCGCGAGCGAGGAACACGGCGCAATCGCGGTGGCTCATCGGCCCGCTACCGGTGATGCCGTCGGCTTCGTACTGCGCGACGGTGAGCGTGCGCGCAACGAACTCAAGGCGACGCTCGAGGCGATGCGCTCGCGAATGCGCAACCCGCCCGCCTTCGGCCTTTACTTCGATTGCGTGTCGCGCGGATCGGGCCTTTACCATATCCCCGACCTCGACTCCGCCTATATCGGACAGGCCTTAGGTCAGGTGCCGATAGCGGGCTTTTTCACCGGCTTCGAGATCGGTCCGCTCGGCGGTATTGCCAGTGTGCTGCAATACACCGGCGTCCTCGCCCTCATCTCTGAGCGACAGGCCTGACCCTCGGATGGCGGATGTTGATCAAAACGACCCGCGCATTTACTTCGCGGCGGAGCGGACCTTCCTCGCTTGGATTCGGACCGGCCTTGCCTTCATGGGTTTTGGCTTCGTGGTCGCGCGCTTCGGCCTCTTCTTGCGCGAACTGGCGGCCGTTCACGGTGAGCGGGTCCCCAGGCCGACCCGATTCTCGCTGACGGCGGGAACCGCGCTGATCATCGTCGGAGTCGCCGTGAATCTGATCGCGGCGCTGAATCACGTACAGTTGATCGCGGAACTAAGGCAGGGGAGCTTTCAGCCCGGGCGCCCCTCGCATGCTGCGGTCGCGCTAGCGCTGTTGCTGGCCGCTGCCGGAGTCGCGATGGCGATCTACCTTGTGCTGGTGGGATAAAAAATTCGGCTAGCGCCCAAGCTTGCGGCCCACGATCGCGACGGTGCGCTGGATGAAATGCAGCCTGCCCTCGCGCATGAACGGGCGAATCCCGCTCAGATCCTCGTTCATGTCGCGCATCAAGAGAGTACGGACTTCCCGCGCCTCATCGGCGCCGGTCTGTGCGGAGGCGAGCCACGCTTCGGCGTCGACCGCGATTTCGTCCGAGTAGAGTCTTTCGATCTCGATCCCCGCATCGGCGAACATTGCGACCAGTTCGCTCAGCGCCAGCGCGCGCGTGTGCGAATGATCGCGCAGGCGCTCGATCGCGTTCCAGTAGGCGGCGCGTCC
>DASPQS010000166.1:0-3738 GCA_035624865.1 Binataceae bacterium (SeqCode)
GTCGTCATTGGCGACGTACTCGACGATCAGGCCGCGCGGACTGCCACTGAAATCAACAGCAAGGCGGGTGCGCGAGTCACTGTGGGCATCCATCTCGACGTCACCCGCGCCGCCGACTGGCGCAACGCGGTTGCCACCTGCCAAAAAGAGTTCGGCGGACTCGACATCCTCGTCAACAACGCCGGCATCTTCAACATGTCGGGCCTCGAGGATACCAGCGAGGAGCTCTGGGACTTGATCGTCAACATCAACCAAAAGGGTGTGTGGCTTGGGATGAAAGAGACGGTCGCCGCGATGCGCAAGCGTGGCGGCGGCTCGATCGTGAATATCTCGTCTGTGGCCGGATTGACCGGCTCGACCGGTTCGACCGCCTATCACGGCACCAAAGGCGCTGTGCGCCTGTTGACCAAGGCCGCCGCGGTGCAGTACGCCCCCGAGAAGATCAGGGTCAATTCGGTCCATCCGGGACTCATCGGCACGCAGATGATCGACATCATACCGCCGGACCAGCGCCAGGCGTTTCATTCGATCGTGCCGATGAGGCGCGAGGGCAAGCCCGAGGAGGTTGCCAACGTCGTCTTGTTTCTTGCCACCGACGAGGCCTCGTATGTCACCGGCGCGGAATTCGTGGTCGACGGTGGGCTCAACGCCGTCTGAGATACGTAGGCAGATCGACATAAACAGATCGACATTAAATCCTGGAGAAACGCGATGGATCGGCTCAAAGGCAAGGTTGCTCTTATTTCCGGCGGAGCGCGTGGGCAGGGAGCCGCCGAGGCGCGGCTTTTTGCCGGCGAGGGTGCAAAGATCGTTATCGGCGACGTGCGCGACGATCTCTGCAAAAAGACCGCCGACGAGATCAACGCAAAGGTTGGCTCCAAAGCAGTTGTCTCGATTCATCTCGACGTAACGCGCGCCGCCGACTGGCGTGCTGCCGTGGATGCATGCCAGCGCGAATTCGGCGGGCTGGATATCCTGGTCAACAACGCCGGCATAGCCAATATGAAGGGTATCGAAGAGACCAGTGAAGAGGAGTGGGACTCCATCGTCAATATCAATCAGAAAGGCGTCTGGCTCGGGATGAAGGCGGCGGTGCCCGCGATGCGCAAGCGCGGCGGCGGCTCGATCATCAACATTTCCTCGATTTTTGGGCTAATCGGGTCGGCCGGTTCCGCGGCTTATCACGGAACCAAAGGTGCGGTTCGGCTACTGACCAAGGCTGCGGCCGTGCAATACGCCCCTGACAAAATCAGGGTCAACTCGGTTCATCCAGGCGTGATCCTGACGCCGATGGTCGACGCTATCCCGCGCGAGGACTTGCAGCCGATTATCAACCTCGCGCCGATGAAACGCGGTGCGCAGCCCGAAGAAGTGGGATGGTGCGTGGTCTTTCTGGCGAGCGACGAAGCCTCGTTCGTGACTGGCTCCGAACTCGTGGTTGACGGCGGCTACACTGCGGTCTAAAGCTCGAGAGCCGCAAGAATCAGGGATAAACGGAGCTGACGAGATGGCTGCAACTGATCCATTGACTGTTCTCAAAGAAAGTCAGCTGCCCTTCGCCGAACTGTTAGGGATTCGCTTCCTGAGTGCGGCGCCAGAACGCGTACAGGCTGAAATGGATGTGCGCGCGGAACTCTGCACGAATCCTCCGGTGCTGCACGGCGGCGCGGTGATGGCTTTTGCCGACACACTCGGCGCTTGCGCTACGATCCTCAATCTTCGGGACGGCGCGAGCACCACTACCATCGAGTCGAAAACAAATTTCTTCGCGCCGGCTCCGGTCGGTACCAGGGTGACGGGCGAATGCGTTCCGCTGCATCGCGGCAAGCGTACGATGGTGTGGCAGACGCGCGTGACCTCCGCCGAAGGCCGGCTGCTCGCTCTGGTGACGCAGACTCAGATGGTGCTCGAGGCGCGCTGAAGCCCTTCGCGGCGTGACTTTTCTATCGCTCGCGAATCCACGGAGGCTTGAGCCGTGCGATCTTTGCGTAGACCGGGCAGGTCTGGTCGTGCGCTCCCGGCAGGTAGCCGGTGCTCAGCAGGAATTCGCCGGTGATCTCGCCGCCGGTGAAAGCGAAGGTCTGTTTGAACAGCTTGACCCATTGCGGTTTTGCCAGCGGATGATGGGCGTCGAGCCACGCCGCGAACGAGCCGTGGCTCGCACGGATTTCGCGCAGGCGACGCGCGTTTCCGATCGCGGCGTCAACCTTGAGACGATTGCGGATGATGCCCTGGTCGGCGAGCAACCGCGCGCGCTCGCGTGCGTCGTAATGGGCGACCTTGTCGACGTCGAAATGGTCGTAGGCGGCGCGGAAGTTTTCACGCTTGGCCAAAATCGTGAGCCATGAGAGCCCGGCCTGGTTGATCTCCAGGACCAGCCGCTCGAATAACAGGCGCTCTTCGCGGATGGGGAAGCCGTATTCGAAATCGTGGTAGGGGCCGTGCAGCGGATGGCCGGGGGCGACCTTGCAGTAGCTCATGGCGGTTCGTATAGCGAAGCGGCCGGCCGGCGGCCAGCCGGGCGGGCGCTTCGCGACCGATTTCACCCTTGACATAATCGCTTTTTCGTGCCGGGGCGAGCCTTACTTAATTTATCTGTTTATTTAAGTGATATTTACGCATGCCAAATAATTATAAAAGATGATTCTCCGAGAGATTCGTGCAGGTGGAATATTAGAAAAACTGAAAATGGAGGCTGGGGCGCGATGCGCTCGGATTCGCCCTTTCTTCGCGAAGAGTCTCGATTCATTCGAGCGTGGCCGTGTGGGACAATAAAACGCGCTCGAGAGTTCTGCACAGGAGTTGCGAAAAATGGGGGATGCGGTTGAAGCACGAGCGGCGGCGGCCGTAGAGGCGGGCATCGCGGACCGCTCGAATGCTCCGGCGGAATCCGGCCTGCAGCCGGTTACGCGGTCGGGCCTTCGCAACGCGGCGTCGAACGTCTGCCTGGCGGTGGTCTTCGCCACGGCGCTGCTTCCGGGCGTCCATCGGTACGCCAGCACGCTCGCGGACTGGATATGGGTGATCGGGGCGGCGTTGATGTGCCTGCTTTCGCTGGTGCGCGTGCCTCCGCGGACGGTGGCGGTCAATATCCGGACGATTGCGGCGACGGCGGGCATGATGCTGGTGCCGACGCTGATAAGGCCGTCGACTCTAGCGACCGGGCTGCTGTACCAGGCGGGGATTGCGCTCGAGATTGCCGGGATGCTCACCACGCAGGTAGCGCGGGTCTACATGGGGCGGCGGTTCGGCCTGTTGCCAGCAAATCGCGGAATCGTTTCGACCGGCCCCTTCGCGGTGATCCGCCATCCGATCTACTCGGGATGGTTGGTGCTGACGATCGGGTACGCGCTGACCTATCCGAGCTGGCGCAACGCGCTGGTGATTATCGCAACGCTGCCGTTCATGGTCTGGCGAATCGAGCAGGAAGAGGCGCTGCTGAGCGAGGACGCGGGTTACCGCTCGTATCTCGAGCGCGTCCGCTACCGGCTGCTGCCCTACATTCTGTGAGCGTTACGTGACGAGGCGGCGGCAGGTTTCTGCGCCGCGGCCCGCGGTGGTTGTGCGTGGAGCCTCGCCGATTGCGCGATCGGCGCGAGCAAGACAGTGCGGGCCGAACCGTCGGATCAACGAGGGCGGAACAATTTGAAAAGGCGTTTGAAACGGCGCTTCGGGCAGGACTAGAAATACGGGAGCAACGGTTGATTCGGCAAAGGTCCTGAGGCGTCCGGCTTGCTC
>DASPQS010000167.1:0-7383 GCA_035624865.1 Binataceae bacterium (SeqCode)
GGAATTCGGGCTCGAGCTCGGGCCCGGGGTGGAAGTCCGCGTGTGGGATTCGAGCGCTGAAATGCGCTACATGGTTCTGCCGATGCGACCGCACGGCACCGATCATCTGAGTGAGCAGGAACTTGCCTCGATCGTAACGCGAGACGCAATGATCGGGACGGCAATCGTCGAGTATCCGCGGGACAAGGCTTCGGGCGAAAGCACGCCGGCTCGTTGAAACGGCCGGCGGGATTGGAGCGCTATGCCAGCTTCACTTCAGGACTTGATGAGAGAGTTCTTAACCGACCAGACCAATTTCGCGGAGCCGTGGGAAGCGCGCGTCTTCGCTCTCACGATAAGTCTCGCTGAAAGCGGCCGCTTCGCCTGGAATGAATTTCGCGACCTGCTGATCGCCGAGATCGCGGATGCGGACGCTGCCGAGCGAGTGGACGACCCGAAGCCGACGTACTACGACTGCTGGCTGGTCGCGTTCGAAAAGCTGCTCGTCGCTAAGGGCATGACTGACCAGGCCGAGGTCTCTGAGCGCGCAGAAATTATCGCGGCCAATCCGCCGGCGCGAACCAAAGCGGTATCATTCGGACCGGTCAAAATCGCCTGAGCCCCGCCCGGCGAAGATTATTTTCGCGCGGGCGGTGCGAGCGCGTATCGCTGCCATTCGGCGAGATGAGCCAAGGTACGCAGGTTGGGCATCCTGTCGAGATATACCTCGCCCTTCAGATGGTCAGTCTCATGCTGGATAACGCGGGCATGAAAGTCAGTGGCTACAAAGTCCAGTGACTCGCCATTGCGGCCCAGCGCCGTCACCCGCAACTGCTTGAAACGGGGCACCCTTCCGCGCATCTCGGGAATGCTGAGGCATCCCTCCCAATCCTCGACCGTCGAGGCGTCGAGCACAGTGACCTGCGGATTGATCAGAAATGTCAGCGGTACCGGCGGCATGTCCGGATACCGTGGATGCTGCTCGACCTCGAGCACCGCCACCTGAAGCGAGAGGTGCACCTGCGGTCCGGCCAGACCGACACCGGTGTACTCGCGCATGGTCTCGACCATATCGTCGAGGAGTCGCTGGAACTCGGGCGTCCCTATCTGCTCACGATCGACCGGCGCCGCGGGAGTGCGGATCACCGGATGACCGAGGCGTGCAACCTTGAGGATCATGCGGCTAGGCTTCCTCGTTCAATTTTCCGCCCTGACAGCGGGCGGCGGCGCGATTGTAGCGAGTAAATCTGGCAGCGGAAAGTCGCCCCGTCCTTGCGCCCCGAGATCGCGGGAACTTCGTGCGACGGTTTCGGCCACAAGATTAAGCCTTGTATGCAGGGATAATCTCCCTGGCAAAGCGCCTGATGAAATCTCGATCGGTAGCCGCAGATACGGAAAAAATAAGGTGGGTTACCCCGGCTGCAGCGTAGGCGTCGATCTGGCGGCGCGCTTCATTCAATGCGAACAGACCCGTCAGCAGGACCGACTTCTCGATCGTGGCCGGATCGCGTCCGACGCGCTCGCAATGATCCTGGAGGCGCGCGATTTTATGACGAAAGACGTCCGGAGTACCGAACGAATTCCACATCTGCGCGTGCCGCGCGACAATGCCGAGTGCGATGTTCTCACCGCTTGCTCCCACCAGAATCGGCGGATGCGGTTTCTGCAACGGCTTCGGATTGAAGCTTGCGTCCTTCAGTGAATAATACCGCCCGTTGAAACTCGCGCGCTCCTGAGTCCAAAGCAGCCTAATCAGGTCGAGCGCTTCGTCTAGCCGGCGGAGCCGGCCGCCGGTGGTGGGAAAGGGCACACCGTACTCCTGATGCTCCAGCTCGAACCATCCGGCGCCGATCCCGAGGATCAGGCGGCCGCCGCTGATGATATCGACAGTCGTCGCCATCTTCGCCAGAACCGCCGGGTGGCGATAGGTATTGCCGGTCACCATCGCGCCGAGGCGGACGTTGCGGGTGGCCATCGCAAGCGCGGCAAGCGCCGTCCAGCCTTCGAGACATGGCCCGGTCGGATCGGAAAAGATCGGCAGGAAATGGTCGAAGACCCAGGCTGTGTCGTATCCAAGCGTATCCACCTCCTGCCACAACGAAAGCATCTCAGGCCATGTCGTATGCTGCTGTGGGGTCTGGATACCGAAGCGGATGGGATGGGATATGTTTGCCATGACTCGAATCGTACTCCGCAGGCGCGAAGCGATAAAAGTGTCGCAGCCGGCGCGACTGGTTCTATGAACCCGCCGCGGTGACGCGCGAACCATTCTGGAGGTTCGCGGGGGGCTCGAGGATCACCTGTTCGCCGCCCTCGAGTCCGCTGTGAATCTCGACACCGTCCTGTAGTTCGCGCCCGGTGGTGATGGTAACGCGATGAGCCTCGGAACCGCGTACCACCCATACGGCTTTGCCCATCCCATCGCTTACGATGGCCTTCTTCGGAACGGTCACCAGCGGCGCCGCCTGAAGGCGTGCATCGCCGGCCAGAAAGGTCACCTTGGCGCTCATCTCCGGGCGGATAATACTCAGATCGGGGTCGCGGAGCTTCACTTCGACCTTGACCGTGCCCTTTTGTCGGTCAGCCTCCGGGTAGATTTTGGCTACAACCGCCGCGAAGGATTTGTCGGGGTAGGCGTCGGGAATCACGGCGACCGGCTGCCCCATCGTAACTTTGGCTATGTCCGATTCGTTGATGTCGACTTCGGTGCGCATATCCGTGGTGTCGGCAAGCTGGACGATATCGGTGGCGCCGCCACCGGCCTGAACCTCGCCGCCGTAGTTAATCGTGTCGCCCAGCTCACGATATTTCTGCAGCACGATCCCATCGATCGGCGACACGATCCTGCACTGGCCGACATTGAAACGTGCGTAATCGATCGCACCTTGCGCGCGCTTAAAGTCGGCTTCGGCCACTGCCAGTGCGTTCTCCGCGACGTCGAGCTGGTCCTGCGACGCCACCTGATCGCCGAAGAGAGTTCGCAGGCGCACCGCCTGAGCCTGTTTCAGCCTGACGTTGGCGAGCGCCAGATCGCGGTCCGCAATGGCCTGCCGAAGTTGCGCCTGATAGTCGCGATCATCGATTCGCGCGAGCAGGTCGCCCTTATGAACGTGCTGGCCCTCCTCGATCGGCTCCTCGACGATTTGGCCCAGAATCTTCGTGCCGACGATGATGTACTTGTGCTGAGTGACAACATAGCCCGAACCGGTCAGCACGACGCCAGGCTGGTCTGCCGACCTGACGCTTGCGATGGCGGTGCGGACTTCCGGTGGCCGTCCCAAAGTACGAGCGTAAGCGAAATACCCGGCGGCGCCGGCCGCCACAATCGCAACAGCGATCACGATCGCGGGTAACAGGCGCCGCTGAGGGAGTGCGGCCGCCGGCCGATCGATGCGGAGCGATTCGAGGTCGCGAATATTCGGACCACGGGGCGATCCTTCAGGCACCGCTAGTGGCTCCTTAATGAATCGACCACGCTCATGCGCATCGCCTGGCGCGCCGGCAGCCATCCGCCGAGCAGGCCCATCGCGGCGGCAAAAAGCATCGCTTCGAAGACCATCCGGGCTGTGATGCGGAAGCTGAAGACCATAGTCGAAAAGGTCTGAAGATTAGCGACCGTCGCCGAAAATCCGTTGACCGGCAGCGCCAGAATCACGCCGACGACGCCTGCCAGCGACGCGAGGATCAACGATTCGATCAGAAACGAAAACATCACGGCACCGGGGCTGAAGCCCAGGGCGCGAAGCGTGCCGATCTCCTTAGTGCGCGCCGAGACCGCGGCATACATGGTGTTCATCGCCGCGAAAATCGCGCCGATTGCCATAATGATCGCGACCACCATCCCCAGCGCTCGCATGCGGTCGGCGGTGAGCGTCTGATCGCGGTAGTAGTCAGCCTCGCTCTCGGCCTGAAGGTTGATCTGCGGATCGTCGGCGATTCTCCGGATAAACGCCGGGGCGTCGGCACCGGGTGCAAGCTTGATCCGTACGACGGCATAGTAGAGACCGCGCGCGGAGTCCTTCTGCACCTGGTAAAGGTCGCCCCACACTTCGGATTCGAAAGAGCTGCCGCCCGCCTCGAAGATCCCCACCACTTTCCACGCACCGCGCCCAATGTGGAGCGTGGAACCGATCGTACAATCGCGATAGCGTTTGACCAACCCGCGCCCCACGATCACCTCGCTCAATCCGGGCTTGAACATGCGGCCCTCGACGACATGGACCTTGTCGTGGACGAGCATTCCGATCTGCTGTACGCCGCGGAGCACGATATTGTCGCGGCTGCCGTCCATCCGCGCGGCCAGCGCCTGCACAGGCAGTTCGGGCGAGGCGTAGGGTTCGCCCGACGGAGTGCGGCGGATCGAGGCCAGGTACTTAAGCGCCTCGTATTGCGCGATTGAAAACCCCGACACCGTTTCGGTCGTTGCGCCTCGGCGCAGCACGACCATATTGTCGGGAGAACCGCCACTCTCAATGGCCGAGTCGAGTCCGGCCACCATCGCCATGACGATCGCAAATACCAGAACCACCAACGCGATCCCGCCGCCCGTCATCGCGCTGGAAACGCGCCGCACAAGAAGGCTGCGCAGGTTGTATTTGAGCGGTATCGCCATCTCATGCCACCGCCCGCAACGCATCCACGATATTGCGCCGAGCTGCGGCAGAGGCTGGCACGATCGCGCTCAACAGCCCAATCAGCGCCGCTGCGACCAGAGCCTCAAACAAAACTGACGCCGGCATCTGGATTGCCCCGATTACACCCTCCATCGTGACGAGCTTGAGGACCAGGTATGCGGCGCCGGCTCCAAGCAAGCCGCCGGCAAGAGCGATAGTGAGCGATTCCGCTAGCAGCATCGAAAGAATGACTCGAGCGGGAAAGCCGATCGAGCGCAGCACGGCGATCTCGGACCGTCGCTCGCGTATGGACATCGCGGCGGTGTTTGCGGCCACCAGGCCGATCGTGAAGACGACCACGATCCCCATCAACTCCGCGATCTGGAAGAACAAGCGGTAGCCCGCCAGGAAGCCTCCGTAAAAGGCTGCCTCCGGTTCGGTCAACGTCTCTGCGGATGAATTAGCGAAGCCCTCGTCCAACGACGCGATCACCTGCGGCACCTGAGCCGAATTATCAACCTTTACCCATATCACGTCGACGAAGCCGGGCCGTCCGGCTGCCTCTTCCAGATAATCGCGCCGAAAAAGCAGGAAACTCGGCGGAGCTTTACCGCCCAGCGTGCCTACAATATTAAGCGTGACATTGAACGGATAGATCGTTCCGCGCAGCATTATTTGCTGTCCGATGCGGAAGCCGAACTTCTTCATCGTCTCGGTGCCCACCAGCGCGCCTGTTCGGATCCGCTGAAAATCATGCAGCGCCTGCGGCGAGATATCCCAGTCCGGCCACATTTCACCGACCATCTCCGGATCCACGGCCATGTTCGGAAACTGGTCTGAAATCTCATGATAGACACCGCCGAACCAGCTCTGTGCGCTGACCGCGGCCACGTGCGGAGTCACCGCTATCCGCTGCTTGTAGGCCTCCGGCAGCGCATAAGTCACGCCCGCCTTGTTGTGGCAAGCGACGCGAGTGGTCGACGCGGAATCCGCCAGAAACCGATTAGCCACCGCCGGCATGCTGACCAGGGCCGAGAAGATGAACAGCGAGACCGCGATTGATAGCACCGTCAGGATCGTCCGGCGCTTGCTCCGCGTGAGATTCTTGAGCACCAGCATCGCGTATTTCATTGGTTTTCCCCGCCGCCCCGGAGACTCGAGTGCGGCCGCCTAAGCTGACGTAGCTCGCGCGGATACGGCCGTGTTTGTCTCGAGGCCGATCAACACGCCCTTGTCGAGCCGATACACTTCGTCAACGTGGCGTTCGGCACGCGGGTCGTGGGTTACCATCACAATCGTCTTGTTGAAGCGGCGGTTGAGCTCGCGCAGCAGTGTCAGGATGTCTTCGGCCGACGCCGCGTCGAGGTCACCCGTGGGTTCGTCGGCCACCACGATTGTCGGGTCGGTTACGATGGCACGGGCGATCGCAACCCGCTGCTCCTGCCCGCCCGAAAGCTGGCGCGGATAGTGATCCATCCGGTCCGCGAGTCCGACGACTCGTAGCGCCGCCTCCACGTGCTCCCGCCGTTGCGCCTTGTTGAGATGTGTCAACAGGAGCGGCAGTTCGACATTCTCGAACGCGGTCAGTACGGGGATCAGATTGTAGAACTGGAACACGAGCCCGATATGGCGCGCGCGCCAGGCCGCGAGTTCACGCTCCTTCATCCCCGTGATTTCTTCGCCGCCGACCGCGACCCGCCCGGCGGTTGGATGGTCGATACCGGCGATCAGGTTGAGCAGCGTGGTCTTGCCCGAGCCCGACGGTCCCATGATCGCGACAAAATGCGCGATCGGAATTCTTATAGTAACCTTGTCGAGCGCATGGATTTCGAACTCGTCACGCCGGTACGTGCGCGAGACATTCTCGATTTCGACGACGTAATTAGGATCCATTTAGCGCTTTCCCTTCGGACCACCTCCCCTTGCACACGCGGGCTGCTAGCGTGCAAGGTCGTGGCCCCGCGAATCGGATCACATCGCACGAAGTGCAAACAGCGACCCGCTGTTTTCGCCGGGTTGTAATCCTAAAATACTTCCCGAAGCTGCGCCATATTGAAAGTAGGCCCTTCGAAAGGCTGGAAGTAACCCGGCAGAAACGTGGTCTCGCCCGCGCTTGCACTGCGCAAGGAGATGCGATCTGATTCGCACATTTCAACTACGAAGCAGTTCGCGCGTTGAACCCCAAAATCGCCAACCATCCCGGATATGACACTAGCGGGGCCGCATACGCCAGCGTGCTTGATATGTCGGGCAATCACCTCAGCGTTGCTCGGACGCGAGCGAACCGGCCGGGGCCAATATGTCGAAACGTCGCTGCTCAACTGCTATTTCGGTTACCACGAACTGCATGTGCAGATGCTCAGCGCGAGCCGAGGTGCAATGAAGCCTCACCGGACGAACGAACATCACTACATGGTCGCGCCCGCCGGCATGTTCAAAGGAAAACACAGCTACATACTCATTATCGGAGGCCTCGATCGGCAGTGGCCGGCTATGTGCCACGCGATGGAGAGGCCCGACCTGGTCGATGACCCTCGCTTCAACTCTCTGGCCGCGCGTGCGCAGAATATCAAGGAAGTGATTCGGATCGTTCAGGACTGGGTCGATTCCGCTAAGGACGACGAAGACGTGGAACGTGCCCTCGAGACGCATCGCGTGCCCTATGCCCCCGCGTTGACGGTCGAGCAAGCCATGAACCACCCTCATCTGAGGTACCGCCGCACAGTAAGAACGATCAGAGATCGTTTCCTCGGAGAGTTCGATGTCCCCGGTTTTCCGCTGCGCTTTTCAG
>DASPQS010000168.1:0-9818 GCA_035624865.1 Binataceae bacterium (SeqCode)
CTGGATGCCTCTTGGCATGATCCAGAGAACATCATTGAAGTGATGCTTCCAATCCATGGTTCGGCCTGAGATCATCGTGATCCCGTTGTCGTTCCAAAAGATCCTGCTGCAACCAACGGCGGCCCCGGTGAATGTAAACGCAATCAAAGACCCGGTAAGCAAACCTGCCGCCACGACATACTTGAGCCGCATCAAAGTGCTACTTCCCGGCATGGTGCGATTATTCTCCCTCGCCTCTGCGACGATTCGTCTTTTAGCAAAAACGTTGCTGGGTAAAGCCGCGGTGCTGATCTCGTCCCGCGCTGCTCCCTCGCGGCGGGGACTTCGGCATCGGGGCGGTTGCACATTTTTTCGAAATTTCGACCCGAACAAAAGTCCGGTGACGCGCCTTCCCGGATGGGTTGCCTTTACTGCGAGACGTCTGGTCAACTAGCCCGTGATCAAGGCTAACGCGCGGTAAAAGATGCGGCGTCCCGGGACCGGTTCTCCCCGGAAACGTCGCCCATCCCGCTGATTTCTCCCCCAATCATGTTATAGGTGAGGGTTGAGTTTTGCCCCGATGAGTAGAAACGCTATCGATTCCCTCGGATTGCTGACCCTCGCCCTGATGGTCGCCGCCCTCTTCATGGTCTTCATCTACGTCCCCACCGAGGCCGTCCAGGGTATCGTCCAGCGCATCTTCTATTTCCACGTCCCCTGTGCCTGGGTCGCCTTCGCCGCCTTCGCTCTCGTCGCCATCTCCGGAATCTTCTACCTCTGGCTCGGCCATCAGGTCTGGGACGACCTCGGCTACGCCGCCGCCGAAACCGGGATGGTCTTCTGCACCCTCGTCCTCGTCACCGGCTCGATCTGGGCCCGCCCGATTTGGGGCGCATGGTGGACCTGGGACTCGCGCCTCACCACCACCCTGATTCTCTGGCTCCTCTACGCCGGCTACCTGATGCTCCGCGCGATGGCCGATGACTCCCCGCAGGTCGCGCGCTTCGCCGCCGTCGTCGGGATCGTCGCCGCCGCCGACGTCCCGATAATCATCGTTTCGGTCCGCCTGTGGCGCACGATCCATCCTGCCGTCCTGGTCACGCGCCAGGGCAGCCACGGTCTCGAGGATCCGCGGATGGTCGCCACTCTCCTCGTCTCGATGGCAGCCTTCACCGCGCTCTTCGTCTGGCTCCTGATGCTGCGTTTTGCCACCCTGAGAACGCGCACCCGCATCGGCCAGCTCGCGATCGAATTGGGCGAGGCACGGGCCGCGGCCGGAGACCTGTGATGGAAAATCTGAGCTATCTGTTCGCCGCTTATACCGTGATCTTTGCCGTGATATTCCTCTATGTGCTTTTTCTCTGGCGGCGGCAGGCCCGGCTGGACGCCGAATTGCGCTCGCTCGAAGGCGGGTTGCGTATGGTGCGCGAGGAACTGGCCGAGCGCGAGGCTTCGCCGTCGCGGGCCTCGCGATAACTGTTGCGGCATCTAGATTTCGTGCGCATCTTAGAGGATAGAAGTTCGCCTTAGATGGATTTTCGCGACTACTACAAGACCCTGGGCGTCGAGCGCGGCGCAAGCGCCGGCGAAATCAAGAGCGCCTATCGCAAGCTCGCCCGCAAGTACCATCCCGACGTCAATCCTAATAACAAGGAAGCGGAGCGCCGTTTCAAAGAAATCAACGAGGCCTACCAGGTCCTCGGCGACGCGGACAAGCGCAAGAAGTACGACCAGATGGGTGCTGATTGGCAAAACGGCGCCGCCGACGAGGAAGTCCTCCGGCGTTATGCTCGCGCGGGTGCCGCCGAGGACGTCGGGCCCGGAATGGGTGGCGGTGGGTTCAGCGACTTTTTCGAACGTTTCTTTGGTGGGTTAGGCGGAGGCCGAGCCCGGAGCTTCGAGTTTGGCAACGACTTCCCGCGCGGACGCGGCGGCAGGGCGCCCGACCTTCACGCCGACGTCTCGATCACGCTGGCCGAGGCTATGCGCGGCGCACAGAAGCGGATCACGTTGAGCGCGGCGGACGAATGCACCGTGTGCGGGGGCACCGGGATGGTCGCCAAACAGGAGAAGCGCGGCAGTGCGCGCGTGATCCGCTCGGCCGAACCGTGCCAGAACTGCGGCGGCAGTGGCGTTGTACATCAACGCCGAACCCTCGACATAACCATACCCGCCGGAATGACCGACGGATCAAAAATGCGGCTTAAGGGGCAGGGCGGTAGGGGGCCACGCTCCGAGCTTAACGGCGACCTCATAATGACCTTGCGGCTCCCGCCCGATAGCGTTTTCACCGTCAGCGGTCGCGACCTTCGTTGCCTGTTGCCGGTTTGGGACTACGAGGCGGCGCTGGGCGCGGAAGTTACGGCCCCAACCGTCGGCGGCAAGATCGCGCTCCGGATTCCTCCCGGCAGTCAGAGTGGACGCGTGATGCGGCTCAAGGGCCGGGGATTGCCCGGCCGTGGGAAGGAACCGGCCGGAGACTTGCTCTACGAACTGCGCGTCCTTGCGCCGACCGACCTTACCGATGAGGAGCGCGGGCTGATGCAACAGCTTGCGGAGCGGCGGCGAGCCCGCGCTGTCACCGACCCGCGCGCCGAGATGATAAAGGGATAAAGCGCTCTGCTTCCCGGTCGCCCCCCAATTTTACGCGCGCGCGCCGGAATTGCCAGTCGCTGGCGGTTAACCGCGAAGTCGAGTCACAGAGGGGCGTCACCTCTCGCCTTTAGGTATAGTTAACCGATGGAACGCCGTTCGATTATCAGGCGCGTTGAAAGAGAGGTTCGCTCGGTCCTGACCGCCGTCCCCACCGACCGTCGCGGCCTCATCCTGGTCGCGCTTTCCGGCGGTCCCGACTCGGTCGCGTTGCTCCATGCGCTGTTGCGTATCTCGGTCGATCACCCTGAACTCGGCTACCGGGTCGCTGCCGCCCATCTGAACCATCGCCTGCGCGGCACCGAATCGGATCGCGACGAATGTTTCGTCCGCAGCCTCTGCGCGAGCGCCGGGGTTCCGCTGGTAGTCGAACAGGCGAGTGACTTGAATCGGGCGCGCTCGAATCTCGAGGAACGCGCACGGGAGCTTCGCTACGATTTCCTCAACCGCACCGCCGACCGCCTCGGCGCGGTCCTCATCGCCACCGCCCATCACGCGGACGACCAGGCGGAAACCGTGATGTTACGATTGCTGCGCGGAAGCGGCGCGGCCGGACTTGCCGCGATGGCCGAAATCGGCCCCGACCGCCTGATTCGCCCCCTCCTCAAAGTCCAGAAACCAGCTATCATCACATATAATAGCATTTCTAAAGCCCAATTTATCACAGATAGTTCCAATCTTGTGGATAACTTCCTGCGCAACCGCGTCCGCTCCGAACTGCTCCCGATGCTGGAACGGGACTATGCCCCCGGTCTCGGCCGCCGCCTGGGCGAACTCGCGGGCGAGATGCGTGAGCTGAAGGACTTTCTGACCGCCCAGGCTCGCCACGAACTCACGACTAGGGTCGGTGGCGACAACCGGCTCAACCTCGCCGGCTTCTGGGAGCTTTACCCGGCGCTCGCGGCCGCGGTATTGCGTGAATTCCTGCACATCAATCTGGGCAGCCTGCGGCATATCCGCCGAGTCCAGATCGAAGCGCTACGGCGCATTTGCATGACGCCAGTGGAATCGGGCACCAGGGTCGTCGCGTTGCCGGGAGGATGGACGTTCCGTCGCGAGTACGGATTTGCCACACTCCAAGGGACTTGCGGTGAGTCTCACGCTCCGTTTGCCGCCGAGCTGGCGATGGAAGGCCGGACGGTGGTGCAGGCCGCCGGCTTTGCCTTCTTTTCAAGCGTGATCGAGGCGGGGCAGCCCGCGTTTCCCGCGCCGCCATGGAAGCCCGCGAGCGCTATGGAAGCGTATTTCGACGCGGAGGTGGTCAGCAACCTTGTTGTGCGGAGCTTCGCGACTGGCGACCGTATTAGGGTGTTTGGCAGGGGAGGGCGGCGCAAGGTTCATGACGTGTTTATCGATAACAAGCTTCCCGTCACTCTGCGGTCTCGCTGGCCCCTTGTGGTAAGCGACGGAAAAGTTGCGTGGATCCCGCGTTTCGCGCGCAGCGCTATGGCGATCGTGACGCCGAGCACGCGAAAAGTGCTTCATTTGCGTGCAATCGTTCCTGTTGCAGATGCCGCAAGTCTATCGTTGCCTGCAAATTAACCTGCATGCTACGCTTTTGTAAGAAATGAATCAGGTTTCGCGTAATATTGCGCTGTGGCTGGTGGTGGTGCTGATGGCGCTGTTGTTGGTGAATTTCTTCAGCCGCACCCAGCACAGCATTCCGGATAAAATTTTCTCCGATTTCCTCAACGATGTCGACAACAGACAGGTTCAGTCGGTCACTATCCAGGGTAATCAAATCCTCGGTGACACGAATTCGGGCGAGCACTTCCGCACATACGCGCCCAACGACCCCGACCTCGTCAAAACTTTGCGCGATAAGGGTGTCAAGATAGCGGCCAAGCCCGCCGAGGGCGATCCCTGGTGGATGGTTCTGCTGGTGCAATGGTTCCCGATGCTCCTGCTGGTGGCAGTGTGGATCTTTTTCATGCGGCAAATGCAGATCGGGGGTGGCAAGGCGATGTCGTTTGGTAAGAGCCGGGCCAAGCTCCTGACCGAGAACACCCACAAGGTAACTTTTGCTGATGTTGCGGGAATCGACGAGGCCAAGGACGAGCTCGAGGAGATAATCCAGTTCCTTAAAGATCCCAAGCGCTTCACCCGGCTTGGCGGCCGGATTCCGAAGGGCGTGTTACTGGTCGGACCGCCGGGGACGGGAAAAACTCTGCTCGCTCGCGCGATCGCCGGCGAGGCCGGTGTTCCCTTCTTCTCGATTTCAGGGAGCGACTTCGTCGAGATGTTCGTGGGTGTCGGCGCCTCGCGGGTGCGCGACCTCTTCGTCCAGGGGAAGAAGCACGCTCCGTGTATCATTTTTATCGATGAGATAGACGCCGTCGGCCGTCACCGGGGCGCTGGATTGGGCGGCGGCCACGATGAGCGCGAGCAGACGCTCAACCAGCTACTGGTCGAGATGGACGGCTTCGAAGCAAACGAAGGCGTGATCCTTGTTGCCGCCACCAACCGGCCGGACGTGCTGGATCCCGCACTGCTGCGCCCGGGCCGTTTTGACCGCCGCGTAGTGGTGCCTAGGCCGGACGTTAAGGGCCGCGAGGGCATCCTTAAGGTTCATACCCGGCGCGTCCCGCTCGGACAGGATGTCGATATTCTGAAGCTGGCGCGATCAACCCCGGGATTTGCCGGTGCCGACCTGGAGAATCTTGTGAACGAGGCGGCGCTGCTTGCCGCCCGCCGAAGCAAGGAACGGGTCGAGATGTCTGACTTCGAGCTCGCCAAGGACAAGGTCTTGATGGGCGCGGAGCGGCGTTCGATGGTGATGTCACTGGCGGAGCGCCGTAATACGGCGTATCACGAAAGCGGCCACGCCCTGGTGGCGATGCTGCTTCCGGGCGCTGATCCCGTGCATAAGGTTACGATTATCCCACGCGGAATGGCGCTGGGCGTTACGCAACAGCTACCGCTCGACGATCGTTATACTTATTCTCGCGATTACCTGATGACGCGGCTGGCGATGATGTTCGGGGGACGTGTGGCGGAGGAGCTGATCTTCAACCACATGACCACCGGTGCCGGCGACGATATCGAAAAGGCGACTGACCTTGCGCGCAAGATGGTCTGCGAGTGGGGCATGAGCAAGGAACTCGGGCCGATGACCTTTGGACGGCACGAAGAGCAGGTTTTCCTCGGCCGCGACATCGCCCACACCAAGGACTATTCCGAGCACACGGCTGTTGAGATCGACCGCGAGGTGCGCCGTATCGTCGACGATTCCTACCAAAAGGCACGGTCGCTGCTGTCGGATCATCTGCCGCTGTTGCACGCGCTGGCAGAACGGCTGCTCGAAAAGGAAGTGGTCGATGGAAGCGAGGTCGCTGCGATGGTGAAGGCGTATCACGAGGGGCGCCCACTCGCGGAGGACCAGCCGCCGGCGATTTCCGCTCCAACTGCGCCGGCTGGCGGCTCGATGACGCCCAAGGAAAAGCCCAAGCCTGCCGAAGAGGAAGCACCGGTGCCCGGGCTCGCGCCCAAGCCCTCGCTCGCCTGAAGCACGTCAGGATTTTTCCGGTCGAGGTTGTTGCGGTCGCGACGATCTCTGTCTGGGCGGGTTGCGAAAACGTTTTGCGCGGGCCGAAAGCTCGTGGGGACCAGTCAGCTTCCGAAGCAGGCCGGACTTTTGAGGGCTGTCTCTCGCCTATGCCTTCGCCACGTTCAACCGCTTCCGCGCGCCCGCTGCGTCTTCGCGACGGCCGCATTATCCGATTTCCTGCCGTCATGGGTGTGCTGAATGTCACGCCCGACTCTTTTTCCGACGGCGGACGCTATCTGGATCCTGCCCGCGCCGTTGACCATGCGCTGGAGATGGAAGCGGCAGGGGCAGCGATTATCGACGTCGGCGGCGAATCCACCAGGCCGGCTGGCGCGCGCGAAGTTCCGCTCGAGGTCGAGCTTGCCCGCGTCGAGCCCGTCTTAGACCAGCTACCGCGCAGCCTGCGAGCGCCAATCTCGATCGACACGCGCAAGGCCGCCGTTGCGCGTGCGGCCCTGGAGCGGGGAGCCGCGATAATCAATGACGTAAGCGCGCTCGCAGCCGACCCCGAAATGGCCCGGTTGGCCGCCGAATCGAGGTGCGCGGTTGTGCTGATGCATATGCGGGGCGGCCCGGAGGACCACATGAAGTTCGCGCGTTATCGCGACGTGGTCGAGGAGGTTTCGCGTTACCTCGCCGCACGCGCCCGCTTTGCCGTCGGAATGGGAATACCGCGGTCCCGGATAATCGTCGACCCGGGTATCGGGTTCGCCAAAAGTGCGCATCACAACCTTCAGATATTGAGTGGTCTGTCGAAGATTTGCGCGCTAGGCTATCCAGTATTGGTCGGAGCTTCGCGCAAGACCTTTGTGCGCAGAATTTCCGGCGGCAGCGAAGCCGATATTGTATTCGGAACTGCGGCGGTGAACGCACTGGCAATTGCGGCAGGGGCTTCGATCATCCGGGTTCACGATGTTGGACCCGCGGCGGCGGTGATGAGGATGGGTAGGGCGATAGCGGCGGCGCGAAGCCGCGTTTGACGCAAACCAATGCACGGAGTCGTCTCGGTCATACCCAGACTGCGTTGGCAGGATTTCCTCGACATCCTGATCGTTGCGTACGTGATCTATCGCATTGCACTGCTGATCCGCGGGACGCGGACGATGCAGATGGTGATCGGACTGGGCATTGTTGCGGCGGCCTTCGTCGGATCGCAGATGCTTGGCCTGTTCACGCTGAACTGGCTGCTGAATAACTTTCTCGGTTCACTGATAGTGATCCTCGTTGTAATTTTCCAGGCCGATATCCGTCGCGCGCTCACCGGTGTTGGCGCTCAGTCGCTCTTTGGCGCCCGGCCCAGCGTAGCCGGTGTCGCACAGGAACTGGCGGCCGCGGCTGCGTGGCTCTCCGCCAGGCGCATCGGCGCACTCATCGTAATCGAACAGGATGTAGGTTTGCAGGAGTTCGTTGAAACCGGCCGAGCGATCGACGGCAGGGTGTCACCGGAGTTGATCGAGACGATCTTTATGCGCGGATCGCCGTTGCACGACGGCGCCGTGATTATCAAGGGCGACCAGTTGCTTGCGGCGGCATGCTTGTTGCCCCTTTCCACCAACGCCAACGTTAGCCTTGCGCTCGGCACACGCCACCGCGCGGCGATCGGGTTGACCGAAGACAACGACGCGCTGGTAATCGTGGTATCGGAGGAAGATGGGACTATCTCGCTCGCCCATCATGGTGAACTCCTGCGTGGGCTCAAGCCGCCGCAATTGGTCGAGGCGCTGCAAAATCTGCCGGTTTAGACGACAGAATCATGGTCTTTTTGGATAGCGCGACAATTCCCATGGGAACCGGGACCGCAAGCGGTCTATGGAGGATGGCCTGACGTGTCATCGCCGGCGCTCAAAGATCGTACAAGCCTGGCCCCGGCGGAGACGGCTCCGGCCAGGGTGCGGCGCAGCTACACGCCGGCCGCGCTGCGCGATCGATTGCGCCGCAACATGGGATTGCGGGTAATCTCGCTGGGGCTGGCGATCGGGCTGTGGATCTTCGTCAATGCCGGCCAGCACGAATCCCTCAAGCAGTTCACGGTGCCGATCGTCTACCGCGGGTTGCCGCGCGGCTTCGTGATCGCTAACCAGCATCCCGAGATCGTTACCATCCAGGTTTCCGGGCCGCGTACGCTGTTATCGCTGATTGACCCGAGCCGAATCGCGCTGCGGATAGACTTGGCCGGGGTCACCGTCGGCCAGGCCTCGTTCAAGGTCGGGCCGGATGCTTTTGCGGTGCCTCGTCAGACCAGTGTCGAGAGCATTTTGCCGTCGCAAATTGTGCTCGATATCGATCGTATCGTTACCCGCAGTGTGCCGGTGCACCTTGTGACCACCGGCAAGGTCGCCGAAGGCTACCGACTCGCCGTCAGCGAAATCACACCTGCGACCATTACCCTCAAGGGACCGAGCAAGGAGTTGGCGCGTATCGAGCAAGTCGACACAGAACCGGTAGATGTGAGCGGTCTCGCCGCGAGCGCTACGAACGTCATTGGTCTCGGCCTGCCAGCCGGGCGCATCAAGACCGATCCGGAGCAGGTAACTGCCAGAGTGTCGGTCGCCCCGGTTATCGGCGACCGCGAGTTTCGCAACCTCACGATCGCCGTCCGCGACAGCGACTGGAGGTTCAGGGTCGAGCCGACGCGCGCCATCGTAACCGTGCGCGGCCCGCAGCCGGACCTGGCCAAGCTCGACCTGTCCAATTCGGTTTACGTCGAAGCCGATGCCCTCACTCCCGGTCTGCACACTCTCGTGGTGCAAGTCGCTTTACCCGAAGGCATCGAGTTAGTGCGGCAGTTGCCGGCCAAGGTCAGGGTCAGATTGTATAAGGAGAGACGGCCAACAGTTGAGTACCAGGCGCAATAGGCTTTTCGGCACAGATGGTGTCCGCGGCGTCGCCAACGTCGAACCCATCACTTCGGAGACCGCGCTCAAGCTCGGACGCGCGCTCGCCTATGTCTTCAAGCATTCGCAGGGCCGTCATCGCCGGATTCTGATCGGCAAGGACACCCGGCTTTCGGGCTACATGCTCGAGACTGCACTGGCATCGGGCATCTGCTCAATGGGCGCGGATGTGTGGCTCGTTGGTCCGTTGCCGACACCGGGCATAGCCTTTCTTACCCGCAGCATGCGCGCTGATGCGGGTGTGGTGATTTCCGCTTCGCACAATCCCTTTGAGGACAACGGCATCAAATTTTTCTCGCGGCACGGCTTCAAACTCGACGATGATATTGAACGCGAGATCGAGGAACTGGTCTTCAACGACAAGGCGCTCGCACATACGCGGGCGACCGCAGGAGACATCGGAAAGGCGGCCCGAATCGATGACGCGATCGGGCGCTATCTTGTCTTCCTCAAGAGTTCTCTACCGCGCAGCCTGACTTTCGAAGGACTTAAGGTCGCAATTGATTGTGCCAATGGCGCCGCTTACAAGGTTGGCCCTGACGCGCTTGAAGAGCTGGGCGCCGACGTGGTCGCGCTCGGCGTCGATCCCGACGGCAAAAATATCAACGATGGCTGCGGCGCGGTTCACCTCGAGAAGCTGCGCCAAACCGTTATTCGCACCGGTGCCAATGTTGGCGTGGCGCTCGACGGTGATGGCGACCGTGCGATGCTGGTCGACGAGCGCGGCGAGGTGTTTGACGGTGACG
>DASPQS010000169.1:0-3500 GCA_035624865.1 Binataceae bacterium (SeqCode)
CGCGATCACGAGTGCATGACTGATCTTGCCCGAGGCGATCAGCTCCCGGATCTGGGTCAGCGGGACGGTCACTACTTCGGTCTCCTCGCTGCCAGCGCTGTCATAGTGCGGCTCCGCGACCTTATGAACGTTGCGCGCCAGAAATGAGTAGCAGAAATTGGGCTGGATCGCGGGGTTCGGATGGACACGGCCGAGCGGGATCACTTCGTTCGAAGCGTAACCGCATTCCTCGCGCATCTCACGCAACGCCGCCTCGGCCGGATTCCGGTCCTCGGGATCGATCATGCCGCCGGGAATCTCCAGCGTGAACGCGCTCACGCCGTGCCGGAACTGCCGAACAAGGACGACTTCGCGATCGCGCGTGAGCGGGATGATATTGACCCATGCCGGCGCTTCGAGCACGAAGAAATCACGCTCGCCGCGCCGCGGGTGCGCAGATTTGCGCCGATGGAGGTCGAAGATCGGCGTGGTGTAGACACGTTCGCTCTCGAGCATCCGCCATTTGCGGGCTTTCAAATCACAACCTCGGGCGCTGCCGGGTTCACGCCGCAAAAATCCGTGAGATTCAGTCCCGCGCACCTCGCATTGAATAGTTCAAAACAGCCGTCGGTATTCGATCGCCGGGCACCTATCCATCACGACCGTTATTCCGGCCTTCGCGGCGCGGTCTGCCGCTTCAAGGTTGACCACGCCCAATTGCCCCCACAGGACGCGGGCACCCTTGCGGATCGCTTGCTCGGCAATCTCCGGAAGATGCTCCGGCCGCCGGAAGACATCGACCATCTCGACCGGACCCGGAATCGCCTCGAGATCGGGGTAGCAGCGCTCGCCTAATTCCTTGCGCAACGCTTCCGGCCCAAGCTGCGGGTTAACCGGGATCACGCGAAACCCCTTGTCTTTGAGCAGAATCGCGATGCGCAGGCTGTCGCGATCCGGATTGTCCGAGCATCCGACCACAGCCACAGTCGTCGGTTTGGCGAGTATCGCGCGAATTTCCGCGTCGGTGGGGTTCGTGAAGGTCATCGGGGCTCGCTTTCTTGCGGGGCTAGTCGGCCTCCAGCAGGCGCTTTATTACCCGTGGGACCAGCCGCATGATCTCCTCACAGCACTTCGCGAACACGACGTCGCCCTTTTCGAACGGATCGTCGATATCGCCGCCTTCCCCGGCAAATCCACGCAATGTGTGTACTTCGAGTGCGTCGTGCAATTCAAATCGTTCGCGCAGCTCGCGCGCCTGTTGCTCGGTCATCGCAATCACGAGGTCCGCAGCTCGAAGTAACTCCGGATGGCGTTTCAGATCGGTCGAGGTTGCCTCTTCACCCAGATGGATTCCGACGTCCCGGAGCGTCATTCGCGTGTCGAGCGAAACCAGCGCGCCATCGCGCGCGTACGGTGCGATCCCGGCGGAGCGAACGCGCACGCGCTCCTCGACCCCGCGCAGGCGCAACTCGCGCACGATCAGATGCTCCGCCATCACGCTACGCGCAGTGTTGGCGGCACAAATCAGAAGCACTGAACGAAAGCGCGGACCGACCTGGGTCGCGCTTTCGCTGCCTCGCTGCTTTCGCACTGGTCAGACCGTCCCCGCCAGGACGTCACCCAGGTTCTCCTTCTTGGTAATACCCTTGGCGAGCTCCTGCTTGACGCGCGCGCCCAGCTCAGTTGGATCCCAGAACTTGAGCGGACCCGACTGGGTAATCTTGCCCGCGCTATGCCATCCGCGCATCAGCCACACCATGCCGAGGCCTACCCGGAAGACTTCACCATGAACGTCCTTGGCATCGTCGCTGCCGAGCCAGGCAACCAGCGGCGCCACGTGGGCCGGACTGAAGCGGTCGACTTCGCCGGACTTCGGCTGCGGCATCGTTGCCGCCGTCTGCGGCGTCGCATCGATCGTCAGGCGGGTCCGGGCAACCGGAGCAATCGCGTTGATGCAAACCCCGTAGCGGGACATCTCGCGATCCATGATTATCGCCATGGTGGCGACCGCCGCCTTGGCTGTGCCGTAATTGCTTTGACCCGCGTTGCCGAGCAGGCCCGAATCAGAACTGGTATTAATCAGGCGCCCGTTGAGCATGTTCCCAGCCTTGTGCTGCTCACGCCAGTAGTTGCAGGCGTGACGGGCCAGGTTGAACGTGCCTTTGAGATGCACCGCGAGAACGGCGTCGAAATCCTCCTCGCTCATATTGAAGATCATTCGGTCGCGCAGGATTCCGGCGTTGTTGACCACGATATTAAGCTTGCCGAAATTGTCGATCGCGCATTCGGTGATCCGCTTGGCCGCCTTGAAATCGGACACGCTCTCGTAATTGGCGACGGCCTCGCCGCCGGCCGCGCGGATCTCTTTCACCACCTCTTCGGCCGGCGAACGCGACTGTCCAGTGCCGTCGAAGTGGCCACCGAGGTCGTTGACAACGACCTTTGCTCCTCGCTTGGCCATCAGCAGCGCCTCTTCGCGGCCGATTCCGCGTCCGGCCCCGGTAATGACCGCGACCTTGCCCTCTAATAGTGCCATCGTGGTTGTTCCTCTCCCCGTTCTGTTTTCGAACCTTGTTCGACCCTCGCGACGGTGCCCAACAGACCTCGAAGCCTGTTTGGAGCCCGCGTTTACGGCGCCGATCTCCAATTATAGGCAGTTCCGACCGAATTCTGGATAGACTCGCGAAGGGTTCAAAGTCAAGGCAGTTCCCTTTGTTGATTCCGTTCCCTCCGACCGTGCCCCGTCCCATTTCGCTATTGGTAGGATATCGCTATCGCTAGTACAATTGAGGGGGCGCCGGAAAGGCGCTTAAAATTAAAGGAGGTGCCTTGACAAGAACCGCACTTTTTGGGCACTTGGGCAAACTTGGGGCGCAGGGGAACGCCTGAGCGCTTTGCCAAATCTATCGGTTCTCGGGGACCACGGATGCAGAATCAGTTCAGTATTTTGGCGATGATTATGCAGGGTTGGTACGCGACGTACCCCCTTTTAATCATTTCGGTCGTTTGTGTGACCATCATTTTCGAACGCATTTGGGCGCTATGGGGACTTAACACTCGCGCCGCGCGCGTTGCCGATGGACTCATTGGCTTGCTCCGCCAGGGCAAATTCAAAGAGGCGCTCGATCGCGTTCAGGCACGTCCGAGCCCGTGTGAACGAGTCTTCCACGACCTTATCTCAGAGGCACAGTCGGCGGACCGGGCCCGTCTGGAGGAGGTGGACGAGGAGCGTCGTTTCGCCGAATCGATTCAGCTTCGCGGACCCATCTGGGTGCTTGCAACGTCAGGCGCGTCGGCCCCTTTCATCGGGCTCTTCGGGACGGTGGTCGGTATTCTGGTAGCGTTCCAATCGATGGCGGTTATGGGGACCGGCGGCTTTTCGGTGGTCGCTGCCGGCATTTCGGAGGCGCTGATCTCGACGGCGCTAGGCCTGGTCGTCGCGATCATCGCGGTCATTTTCTACAATTATTTTTCTCAGAAGATCGAGGCAATCAACGCCACAATTCACATCTGTGCCACTC
>DASPQS010000170.1:0-10957 GCA_035624865.1 Binataceae bacterium (SeqCode)
ACGACGTGAGCATGGAAGTGGGTCCGACCGTGATTCATCCGCTCCCGCGCAACTACCTGGCGGCGACCGAGAAGTACTCGGGCCAGGTCAAAATCGTCGAACTACCCGACGGCGGGCTCAATATTGCCGGCTATCAGGGCGGGATACCGTTTCCGACGCCGGATGAACCGCACAAGGGCTGGAAGGTCCTGGCGAATCTATGGTTTCGTTACGTTCCGCACGTGGCGGTCGATACCTACGGACAGGGCTGCTACGTCGACAGCTACCACAATATCAACTGCGGCGCCGGGGTACTCGTTTTCCGCCAGCTCTCGTTCAACACGGATCCCGGCGTGCCGGCGACTATTCCCGGAGGCGAGGGCAAGTTCTTCACTGACTATTATGAAGCCGAGGAGCCGGAAAACGAGCGCTACAATGCGGACCTCAAAATCGACTTTACCGACCTGACCAAGCCGGAAGACAGTTACGTCTTTATCCCGAGCTTGCGGCGCTATCAGCCAGTGTCCGCATTGGCGCGATGCGCGCCTTCGTTCGGCGATACGACGCCGGAGGATTTCCGGGGCGGTTACGACTCGAACATGACGGAAATCAAGGTCGACTTTCTCGGCGAAAAGAAAATCCTCAACCTGATGGGTTTCGATATGCCGAGCAAGGGCTTTCCCGACGAATTCGATATGCCGCTGGGATGGCCGAAGCCGTCGTGGGGGAAATGGCAGCTTCGCGACGTCGATGTGGTGAACGTGAGCAAGTTGCCGCAGCTCGCCAAGGGTTACTGTTACGGCAAGCGCGTGATGTACATCGACAAGCATTTCTGGGGGCTGCTATGGCAGGATCTTTATGACGAGCAGTTGCAGCCGTGGAAATTCGTTGGGGTGTTCCGCCCCGCCCGCGAAGCACCCGGGATCGGGCCGGTGAACGAGGCATTATCCTATGTCGAATCGATCTGGGATATTCAGAAACAGCACGCCACGTTTTTTTGCGATCCCCCGGCGGGGCATCCGCTTTATCTTAATGAGCAGGCGCCCGCGAGCTATCTCGATGTGAGCCGCTACACCACCCCCAGCGGTTTGAACATGATCATGCGGTGAAGCGCTGATTGCGGGTGAACGAAGATGAGTATGAAAATAGGAATCCTGCTTACCGTTAACGAGTTTACCGTCGACCCGGCGAATCTCGCGCGCAAGGCCGAGCAGCTCGGGTTCGAGTCGCTGTGGTTTCCTGACCACGCCGTCATGCCGGTCCATTCGGAGACCCCGCTGCCGGAGACGCAGCCCGGGCAGGGGCAGATTCCGGAAATTTACTACCATATGTGCGACCCGTTCGTGGCAATGGCGATGGCGGCGGGAGCGACCACCAAGCTCAAGGTAGCGACGGGCGTATGCCTGGTGCCGGAGCGCAATCCGATTCTGACGGCGAACGAGCTGGCGACGCTGGACCATTTTTCGGACGGACGGGTGCTGTTCGGGATCGGGGCGGGCTGGCTCAGGGAGGAATCGGAGATCCTGGGTGCGGATTTTCCCCATCGCTGGAGCCAGACGCGGGAATATATCGCGGCGATGCGCGAGCTGTGGACCAAGGAGGAAGCCTCATTCGAGGGCAAGTACGTGAAGTTCCCGCCGGTCAAGCTCTATCCGAAGCCGGCGCGCAAGGGCGGGCCGCCGGTGTTGATTGGGAGCAAGGACAAGAACGCGCTCAGGTGGGTGGCGCGATGGGGCGACGGATGGTGCCCGATTTTCGTTTCGCCGGCGGCGACGAAGGTAGAGCTCGGGAAGTTGCGCGAGGAGTGCGCGAAGGCCGGGACCGATTTCTCGCGGCTGGATATCACTATTTTCAAGCGCAGCCTGCGCGGCGACCGCGCCGCGGTGCAATCGGGGCTGCGGGAATATGAGGACACCGGGACGCATCGGTTCGTGATCGCGATGATTGGCGAGCGCCTGAGCGCGGCCAATTACGCGGCGGAACTGGAGCGGCTGGCCGGGCTCTACGTATAAACTGCAATCGCCGTATCAAGGAGGCGACTATGCCACTCGATCCCCAGATGAAAGTTGTGCTGGATGCGATGGCGGCCGCCAAGGTGCCGCCCTTTCACAAGCTGACGCCGCAGGAAGCCCGCAAGAACGCGGCGCGGCGGGCGGCGCAGGGTGAGCCGGAAGCGGTCGCTCGCGTCGAAGACCGCAGGATTGCGGGACCTGCCGGCGAAATTCCGGTGCGCATCTACACACCGCGCGGCAACGGGCCGTTCGGCGCGTGCGTTTATTTTCATGGCGGGGGATGGGTGGTCGGCGATATCGAGCTGACCGACCAGCCCTGCCGGATGCTGACCAATGCGGGCGGATGCGTGACGATTTCGGTGGATTATCGTCTGGCGCCGGAGCACAAGTTTCCGGCCGGCCCCGAGGATTGCTACGCGGCGGTGAATTGGGCCGCGACGAACGGGCAGGCGCTAAACGTGGACCCGGCGCGAATCGCGGTTGCCGGCACCAGCGCAGGCGCGACGCTCGCTGCGGCGGTCGCGTTGATGGCGCGTGATCGGGGCGGGCCGCGGATCGCGTATCAGCTGCTGGTCTATCCGGCGACGACGAGCGAGCTTACGACGGGGTCGCATCGGGAATTTTCGAAGGACAGCTACTACATCCTGTCGCGCGCCGACATGGAATGGTTCTGGGGACATTACCTGGGGTCCGAGGCCGACCGCGCGAATCCGTACGCATGCCCGGCATATGCGAAGACGCTGCGGGGCCTGCCGCCGGCGTTTGTGATCACGGCGGAGTTCGATCCGCTGCGCGACGAGGGCGAGGCATATGCGGCGCGCTTGCGCGAGGAAGGAGTTCCGTCGGTGCTCAAGCGCTACGAAGGAGTGACGCACGGGTTTTTCGGGATGCCGGCGCAACTGGACAAGGCGAAGCTGGCGATTGCGGAGGCGGGATCGGCGCTGCGAGTGGCGATCGGGGGGTAGGAGATGGAATTGCCTGCGGCGTGCGCCTCGCCGCAGGCGAGGCGCACGCCGCAGGCTCGTGGAGGCGAAGCGGCAGCGCGTTCCGCGTTTTTAGCGGGACGCGCTGCCGCTTCCGGGGCGTCGGTGGGGAGGCGGCGCGGGGGGGTCAGCGGCCGGCGGCGGCGTGGGCGGGCGCACCGTGTCCGGTGGCGGGTGCCGACGCGGTAGCGGGCTTCCAGTAGCCGCGCACCACGAACAACGAGACGACGAAAAGCGCCAGACCGGCGGCCATCACTTCCATCCAGCGTTCCCATCCGTATTTCGCGGCGACGAACAGCAGCAACGGGCTCGAGAAGGCGATCCACGTGCGGTAGATGAGCTGGAAGAAAGACCATCCGGTGGCCTGGAGCGCGGCCGAAAGATCCTCGACGTATTCGGAGTAGAGCGCGCACCAGGGGATGAAGGCGGCGGCGGTGATTGCGCCCAAAAGCAAGGTCACGCGGCCGGTCGCGGCGGGTGAGAGGGGAGGGAAGAAATTCCGGTCCCACCAGAGCAAAACGGCGAGCGCCACCACTGTCAGCACAATCGTGATCGGCTTGCGGACGCGCAGGTAGTCGGAGAGCCATCCGGCGGGGACCAGCATCACGAGGTTGAGCAGCCAGAAGTTGGCGGTCATCGCGGCGGCCTCGGCCGGCTTGTAATGGTAGGCCTCGGTGAACATCAGGGGGCCGAAGGACTGAATGGTGATGGCGGTAGTGAGGAAGGCCACCACGCCAACCACCAGCACCCACACTTCCCACTTGCCCAGCAATTGGCCGAATACTTCCATTGCAGCGGCCGGGGTTTCCTCGTGCGGGACGTCGCCCGACTCGAAGGCCTCTCCTTCGCTTTCGCTGTCCACCACCATCATGCGCAACTTGGGCGAAAGATCCTTGAGCCACAGCAGCACCGGGATATAGAGCACGACCCCGAGGATACCCATGATAACGATTTGGGATTGCCAGCTATGGAAGATGGGAAGGGTCCAGGCGGGTACCTGGTTCCAAAGCCATTGGCAGGCGACGGCGCCCAGGGTGAGCAGACCGAAGGCGGCACCTCGGCTTACCCGCGGCGACATATCGCGCGTGAGTCCGCCCAGCGCGCCCCACATCAACCCGGCCACGAGATTCATCAGGCCGCGCACGACCACGAACGACCAGAAGCTGGTCATCAACAAGTTGGCGAAGGTCAGCACGATGATCACGGCGAGGCAGAGGTCGATCACCACGACCCGGCCATGACGGTCGGCCAGCGGGCCTCCGGCCATCGCGGAAAAGCCGGAGAGGAATACAACGCAGGTGAGAAAATAGCCGAACTGCTCGCGGGTGAAGTGCAACGAGGGCAGCCATAGCGGGAGCAGAGCTGAGAAGCCGAACTCGTAGAAAGAGACGATGGTTGCGAAGACCGTCAGGAGCAGCATCCACCAGCGGTGCCAGCCGGTAGGATATGTCTCCAGGACGCGATGATTGGCAAAGTACCCCTTCAATCCCCCCGACGGAGCCTGAGCCGTGGCTGCCATATGTGCGCCTCCCCAAGGATTAGGCCTGGCGAAAGTCTCCCGGCCGTTATGCCGTATCCCCCCGCGCATGCGCGACCCGGGACGGCAGGCCGCCGCTTCGCCAGGGGCGCGACCCCAAACGCGCCTCTCGCGCTATCGCGTGTCGGAGAACGATTGTCAAGAGCCGGCGAGCGGAGTGGATTGGCTGCCAGCGCGTTACGGGCTAGTGAAAGGGGCGCTATCCCGTTTCGACATTGAAGCCGGCTATCGGCGACGTTCGAGGCCCGGATAGGAAAGCGCGGGCTGAAGATGGTGCGCCGCCAGCCGGGAATCCATCGCAGTAGGGGAGGGCTTCGTATCGGCGGTGTTACGCGGGTGCGGATAGGCCGGCAGGGCTTGAGTGAGAAAACCGATGGTGCAAATCGTGCCCTGGTTCTTGGTGCTTCTGACTTCGAGGCTCGCGCCGTTCAATTGGAGATATTTGCGGGTCAAGGCCAGCCCGAGACCGGCGCCCTCGAACGGGCGCGAGTAGCTGGAGTCCTCCTGCGAAAAGGGTTCATATAGGCGGGGCAGGTAAGCCTCGTCGATGCCGACGCCGGAGTCGCGGATTTCGATCTTCACGGCGCCGGCGGCGTCGTGAAAGAGGCGGGCGGCGATGAAGCCGCTTTCGGTGAACTTGACCGCATTGTGGAGCAGGCTCCGCAGGGCGTTCTCGAGGCAATGCTCGTCGAAACGCACGTGCGTGTTGGGCGCTTCGATCTGACAGATCAGTTTGAGTTCCTTGGCGGCAGCGAGGAAGCGAAAGTCGCTTACCACCTCCTCGAGCATCGGGGCCAGACGAATTTCGACCGGCTTCAGCTCGAGCGCGCCGGCCTCGAGCTTCGAGAAATCGAGAATCTCTTCGACGGTGTGAAGCAGGCGGTATCCCGCTCTTTGGATGGCGTCGAGGTAAGGCGCCAGTTCGGAACAGCCGAGATCTTCGAGTTGTTCGGCGATCAGCTCGCCGTAGCCGAGGATGATGTTGAGCGGAGTGCGGATCTCGTGACTGAGATTAGCCGTAGACGCCGCGCTGGACCTCGACGCTTCCAAGGTTGCGTCCCGCCGGACCAGGGCGTTGAACAATTGCTCGCGCTCGCTTGGTGCGGCCAGGTTGCCGTGCCTTGATTTGGCGGCAAGCGCGATTATGTCGGCGACCGACCGGAGGAACGCGATTTCGTCTTGATCGAACCGGCGGCGGCGATTGCTGAAGGCGCAGAGAACCCCGAACGGCGAGTCATCGCCGATGGGGACGCCGGTCCCGCTCACCACCTGATGGTCGACCAGCGCGCCGGAGGGCCGAAAGCGCCGCTCTTCCGCGAGGTTTTCGAAGGTGACCGGCCGCCTCGAGATCAGAGTGAAGCCGCCGAAGGAACCGATACCGGCCTCAAGCCCGGGATCGCCAGGGCCAAACGCGCCGTCGCGCCATCCGGCTCTCCCACGCGGCAGCAGGTGCCGCCGATCCATCGAATATTCGAGGATCTGGCAGAACTCGACCCCCAGTGCCTGAATTACCAGGGCGGGCGCCTGATCGAGCAGTCCGGCCAAACCGCCGTCCGCGCGGATAACTTCACCCAGCGATTTGAGGACCGTATGTTGACGCTGCTGGTAAACCCACAGGTTCTCCGGCCGACAAGAAGGTTCTCTCACGGCACAAGTTCTCCACCGGTTGAGACGCACCGTTGTCGAGACGTATTGGGCTGCCTGGACTCGCCGGCGACCTGGGATGCGGCGCCGAACCGCTGAAGGTGCGAGGCTGTTCGCGGCTAGCGGGCAGTCTCCTCAGCTTTTTCGACGGTAGCGCAAGAACATGACGATTAGCAAGCAAAAAAGTCAATTAGGCGGCTTTAGTAATAACCGCCAGATGCTTACTTTTAACAATCTGACAACGTATTCGAACGTTATCGCACGAATTCTGCGGTCTTGCGGTGAAGCGAGAGAAAGGGCGGGCGGCTCGCTGCGATTGACGATCACAGCTATCAGATGATAATAATTATCACCTGATACCATGGAACTAACGATGGTAAGCGAGAGGCTGCGCACGAGCTATGCGCGCGAGCGGCTGGCCGAATTCGCCGAGCGTTGCCGCGTCCGCGGGCTGGCGGTGACGCCGCAGCGGCTGGCGATTATCGAGGCGTTGCTCAACTCGACGGATCATCCGCGGGCGGAACGGATTTTCGATGAGGTGCGGCAGCGGCATCCGCACATCTCGCTGGCGACGGTGCATCGGACGCTGGAGACACTGTGCCGGATCGGGGAGGCGCGCAAGGTGACCGCGCTCCACGACAGCGCGCGCTACGACGGCAATCTCAAGCCGCATCATCACGTGATCTGCGTGCGCTGCCGGCGGATTCGCGACGTCGAGATCAGCGGGTTCGGGCGGGTGCTGCAACAAGCGGGCGGGCTGGAGGGGTTCGAGCCGCTGGGATGGTCGCTCGAGGTGCAGGCGCTGTGCCAGGCTTGCCAGAAGAAGGCGCCAGGCGCACGTCCCCGCGTGACGCGGAGGCGTGCCACATAACCGGCGCGAACGATTCGCGCCAAGCAGCAGGAGATGAAGTATGAAAAGTCTGAGCGGAACCAAGACCCACCAGAACCTCAAGGATGCGTTTGCCGGTGAGAGCCAGGCGAACCGCCGGTACCTCTATTTCGCCAAGGTAGCGGACGTGGAAGGGCAGCCGGAAATCGCGGGACTGTTTCGCGACACAGCAGAGGGCGAGACGGGGCACGCGCACGGTCATCTCGACTACCTGAAGACGGTGGGCGATCCGGCGACGAATCAGCCGATCGGCGACACCGCACTCAATTTGAAGTCCGCGGTTCATGGCGAGACCTACGAGTACACCGAGATGTACCCGGGGATGGCGAAGACCGCGCGAGACGAGGGTTTCAGCGAAATCGCCGACTGGTTCGAAACGCTGGCGAAGGCCGAAAAGTCCCACGCGGGACGCTTCGCGAAGGCCGGCGGCACGCTCTAAGAGGCGCGTATCGAGGCTGGCTTCGGGCCCGTCCGTGCGCTGCGGACGGGCCCGAAGCCCTCGTCGCGGAAGCCAGCCGGGCGCCGGCCGGCGGTTCATAACTCCTGACATCCGATACTGGTTCACCGACGCAAATCATGGCCCGGATCGAATCACGCGCGACCGACGCAACCACCTACAATTCCACCGAACCACGCTACTGGGAGCGGGAGAAGCTCGAGCGCGAGATCGATCGCGTCTTCGACATCTGTCACGGATGCAGGCTCTGCTTTAACCTGTGCCCCTCGTTTCCCGCGCTGTTCGAAGCGATCGACGCGCGCGCCGATGGCGACGTGCGCGAGTTGGGGCCGGCCGAGAAGCAGCGCGTGATTGACCTCTGCTATGAATGCAAGCTGTGCGAGGTGCGCTGCCCTTATACCCCACGCGACGGCCACGAGTTCCAACTCGATTTTCCGCGGCTGATGCTGCGGGCGCGGGCCGTGCATGCTCGCGAACACGGGATCAAGTTGCGCGAGAAGATGCTGGGCGATCCTGACCGCGCCGGGCGCTTTGGCGGTCTTGTGCCGGGGCTCTCCAACTGGGCCTGCCGCAGTCCCTTTCAGCGGCGGATGATGGAAAAGATGCTCGGGATCCATCGCGACAAGAAATTGCCCGAATTCGCCGGCCAGACCTTCGAAAGCTGGCTGCGGCGCACCGGGTTGCCGCAAGAGCCCGCCGAACCGAACGCCAAGGTCGTCCTTTTTCATACGTGCTTCGTCAACTACTACAATCCCGCGCCGGGCAAGGCCCTGGTCGCGGTGCTGGCAAGGAACCGGTGTGCGGTGGCGAGCCCCGATCAGAACTGTTGCGGGATGCCCGCGCTGGACGGCGGCGACGTGGAGTTCGCGCGCAAGCAGGCGCGCCGGAATGTCGAATCGATGCTGCCATGGGTTCGCCGCGGCTACCGCGTTGCCGCGATCAATCCGACCTGCTCGCTCACGATGCGGCGCGAGTATCCCAATCTGCTCGATACTCCGGAATCGCGGGAGCTGGCGGGGGCGGTCGCCGATCCCCATGAGATCCTGTATCAACTGCGGCGCGCGGGAAAATTCGATCGCGATTTTCGCTCGACGCCGGGCAAAATCGCCTACCACGTTCCCTGCCATCTGAAGGCCCAGAATATCGGGCTGCGGTCACGCGATCTGATGCGCCAGATTCCAGGAACCGAGATCGTTACGGTCGACGCTTGCACCGCGCATGACGGCACCTGGGCGATCAAGAAGGAGTTCTTCGAGCTTTCGATGAAATGGGGCCGAAAGGCTTTTGACGGGATGCGCGATGCGCAGGCGGCCGTGATGGCGACGGATTGTCCGCTTGCGGCGATCCAGATCGAGCAGGCGACGGGAGTGCGTCCGCTCAACCCGGCCGAAATCCTCGACCGCGCCTACCAGGCCCGCGGTTTTGCCACGCCGGTTGAACCGCCCGCTCAGGAAGAAAAGCCGTGAAGCCGGTCACCCTCAAGGAAATACTTCCGTTCGAACAGTACGAAACCCTGCGCCCGTTGTTGCGCCCGTTGTTTATCGCTGAGAAGGATCGGCGGCGGCTGGCCCTGACCGATCACATGACCCTGCTTTTCGAAAACGTCCAGACCGTCTGGTACCAGGTCGAGGAGATGCTGCGGACGGAGCGAATCAGTGCCGAGGCCGCGGTGCGTCACGAGATCGACACCTACAATGAGCTTCTGCCGCGGCCCGGCGAATTGAGCGCGACGATGCTGATCGAGTACGGCGATGCGGCGCAGCGGGAGACCGCACTGCGGGAGCTGGTCGGCCTGGAACGCCACCTCTGGATTAAGGTCGATCAGCGGCGCGAGGCCGTGCGTTTCGACGAACGCCAGATATCATCTGACCGCGTCAGTGCGGTGCAATTTGTCAGATTTCCCCTGGGCGGCCTCGACAGCGCCGAGTTTATCTCGCTGGCCAAGGCGGAAAAGCTGGCGATCGAAGTCGATCACCCCCGGATGCAGGGCCGGACCTTCATCGCGGGGATGTTGGCGCAGGCGCTGGCCCAGGATCTCGGCTGACAAAAAAATTGACTTAGCCTGTAGCACCATTCCGGACAATCTGGTTCGATAGTAGCGGTTCGTCGGCGTCGTGCAGGGGGAGGGCCTGACGCGAGGGAAGTTGATGTTGGGATGGCGCCTCGACGATGGCTGCTGCGAACCGAGATGCCGCCGTGGGTTGATTCGATAGAATTGGCGCCTCTTGGCGTGTGTATTCTTTATGAGTAACAGAGAAGACTGGTATTTGGTCCGCACCAAGCCGGGTAAGGAACGGTGGGTGCACGACCAATTGACGGTGATGCTCCCCGAGGTCTTCCTGCCCATGCTCGAGGCCAAAACGCCACGATGGGGCAAGATGGCGTGGACGATAGGCCCGCTCTTCCCGGGTTATCTTTTCGCCCGCTTTGAGCTTCATGCCCGATACTTCGATGTGAAATACCTGCCGGGCGTTCATGGGTTCGTCTCCGCTGGCAACGATCCTCTTGCCGTTCCGGAGGCGGTGGTCGAAGAAATCCGGCGCCGCGGCGTCGGCGGCGTGATCAAGATCGAAGAACCGGTGATGGGCAGCGGCGACAAGGTTCGGGTGGTTGAGGGACCCTTTCGCGGCTTCGAAGCGATTTTCGAGCGTTATCTCTCCGGTGCCGAACGTGTAGCAATTCTGCTGAGCACGATCGAGGCGAGCGGGGTCCGGATGGTGCTGCCCGCCTCAGCCGTCGCCAAGTACTCCTGACTTTCCGCAGATTGTTGAGCCCGGCTCGAGCCGGCAGGTGAGCGTGACGCAACGCTATCGCCGTCGTGCGCGCCGGTCCGGCAGGCGGGGCCGGCGGAGCGGGCTGCTTCTCTGGCGATCTAGAGCACAAGCTGTAAGATCGCGAAGTTACTGAAGCAGGGCCCGTTTGGCCCCAATGGAGACTCCATCATGGCGGGAATACTGGACGGCAAGGTTGCTCTGATCACGGGTGCGGGTTCGGGTATCGGCCGCGCAACCTCCAAAATTTTTGCGCGTGAGGGCGCCAAGCTGCTGATCGCGGACGTGGTCGAGGATGCGGGCCGCGAAACGCTCAAAATGGTCAAGGAGGCGGGAGCCGCGGCAATTTTCATGAAGATCGACGTCTCGCAGGAGACGGCCGCCGAGGCGATGGTGGCGAAAGCCGTCGAGACCTATGGCCGGCTCGATTGCGCCTTCAACAACGCCGGTATTGAAGGCGAAGGCGCGGTGACCCACAAATGCACGATGGCGAACTGGAACCGGGTTATCGCGATCAACCTGACTGGCGTATGGCTGTGCATGAAGGCCGAGATCGACCAGATGCTTAAGCAGGGAGGCGGCGGCGCGATCGTCAATACCTCTTCGATGGCCGGCCTGGTGGGAAGCGTAGGCGGACCCGCGTACGTAGCGGCCAAGCACGGTGTGGCAGGTCTTACGAAGACCG